>JACDDF010000281.1 GCA_013817135.1 Nitrospirales bacterium | reverse complement strand
TTCTTACACAGGTTCTCAGCGGAGAGACCTTTTTCAACGAAAATGTCCAACTGGAAAAAGAAGATGGAACCATTGTCCCGGTCTTATTCAGTGCCAGCCCCATTAAGGATGAAGATCAGAAGATTCTTGGCGGAATTGTCACGTTGATGGAGATCGATGCATGGACACGTACCGACCACATTCTGCGGCATCAAAATCAGGTGCTGGAACACATCATCAACGATCACGCTCTCCCCGTCATTCTGGGACATCTCTGTCAGGAAATTGAGCAACATTTCGGTTCAGGTGTCCTGGCCTCCGTTCTTCTGCTGGATGAGGATGGGTGTCATCTTCGGCATGGCGCAGGCCCGTCCCTGTCCGAAAGTTACAAGCAAGCCATTGATGGCATTGCCATAGGTCCGGAAGTCGGTTCCTGTGCTGCGGCGGCCTATTTGAAACAAAGGGTTATTATTCCGGATATTTCCACGCATCCGAATTGGGCAAAATTTAAAGACCTGGCCGAAAGTCACGGATTACGGGCATGCTGGTCGATGCCCATTCTGGCCAGTGACGGTCATGCGCTTGGGACCTTTGGTATCTATTATACGGTTCCCCGGACGCCGACGACTGAAGAAGCAGAGTATGTGGAACTTCTTGCCCATTCTGCCTCCATTGCCATTGAAAAAGGGCTGGCGAAGGATCAGTTACGACAGCAGACTCATGCGTTAGAGGTGGTGAATCGGATTGGCAGTTCGTTGTCAGCGGAATTGAATTTAGAAAAACTCGTCCAAGCCGTCACGGATGCATGTCGGGAATTATCCGGAGCGGAATTCGGAGCCTTTTTTTACAATATGGTGAATGAGAAGGGAGAATCATTCGTTTTATATACGATCTCCGGAGTTCCGCGAGAAGCGTTTGAACACTTTCCGATGCCAAGAAATACGCCAATTTTTGCTCCAACATTTTCGGGGGAGGCTACTGTGCGAATTGCCGATGTGACGGCTGATCCGCGGTATGGTCATACGGCTCCTTATCACGGCTTGCCGCCTGGCCATCTTCCCGTCAGGAGCTATCTTGCGGTTCCGGTTGTTTCCCGCACACGGGACGTGTTGGGAGGGCTATTCTTCGGTCATTCGAAGCCCAACGTCTTTACCCCCACCGCCGAAACGATGGTGACCGGCATCGCCTCCCAAGCCGCCATTGCCATCGATAATGCTCGCCTGTATGAATCCGCTCAAAAAGAAATCGACCAGCGAAAACGGGCAGCAGAGAATCTGAAACGGTTGGCGTCCATTGTCGAATCATCTCAGGATGCCATTTATAGTATCAATACGGACGGGATTATCATGAGTTGGAATAACGGAGCGGAAAAGATGTATGGCTATACCGCTTCCGAGCTCTTAGGCTTGTCTTTTTCTTGTCTACTTCTCCCCGACGTCCGGCAGGACGCTTCTTCCCAGTTGGACGTTCTTCTGAAACACAAGGGCAACGTGATTCCGGAATCGCTCCGGATAAAAAAAGATGGCATGGTATTTCCTGTCTCGTTATCGATTTCCTCAATCATGGACGTGGATGGAATCCTGATCGGACACTCCCTGATTGAACGGGATGTTTCCGAACAAAAACGCATTGGAGAAGCGCTCCAAACGAGTGAAAGCCGTCTCCAGGCGATATGGGAAAATTCTCCTACTGTGAAATTTGTGAAAGATTTAGAGGGAAAATATCAAATGGTTAATAAACGGTTTGAATCGATTTTTCAAAAAACTCGTGAGATGATTATTGGAAAAACAGATTGGGACCTTTTGGGCTCACAATTTGCCGCGCAATTAGTCGCACATGATCAGAAGGTTCTCGATAGTCGAACACCTCAGGAATTTGAAGAACAGATACAATTTCCGGATGGGCTGCATACGTACTTGTCGACGAAATTTCCCTTATACAATGCCGAAGGCATTCCTTATGCCGTTTGTGGGATAGCGACCGATATTACCGCGAGAAAACGGACGGAACAGGCCATACAAGAATTGAACGATTCCCTTGAACGGCGTGTGGCTGATCGAACTCGTGATTTGTTGATGTATCAGGAAAACTTGCGAGGCATGGCCTCCGAGTTGGTGGTGACGGAACAACGGGAACGCCGACGATTGGCCACTGAACTGCATGATTATCTGGCGCAATTGCTTGTGGTGTGCCGGCTGAAACTGACTCAAGCCAGGAATGAATGGAGCCTTCCTTCCTTAAAGACGAATCTGGAGGAAATCGATACAATCATTTCCGATTCCCTAACCTACACGCGCACCCTGATTGCCGAACTCAGTCCCACCATTCTGTATGAACTGGGTTTGGTTCCCGCCCTGATATGGTTAGGTCAGCAGATGGAGCGTCATGGCCTGCACGTGGAGGTGCAGGCAGGGGATCAGTCTATACACCTCCCGGAAGATCAGGCTATTTTTGTGTTTCAGGCCGTTCGCGAATTACTCTTTAATATTATCAAGCATTCCGGTATCAACGACGCGACCGTCTCTCTTGACGGTCACGCCGATCAGAAAATTGAAGTTCTGGTTCAGGACAAGGGCCAGGGATTTCAACCGGCATTGGGGTCCACAGATTTTACCAATCCGGGAAAATTCGGGCTGTTTAGTATTCGAGAACGAGCGGAAGCATTAGGTGGTCAATTTCACATTCAATCCGCACCAGGTCAGGGAACTCAGGCGAAACTCGTGGTTCCGCTTCAGCCGGGCCCTGCACCGGTATCCCCGAATCCCGCATTCACAGAATCTCTCAAGCCCCAGAATCAATCGTTGCCACGACCTTCAAAAAAGAACGTCGTTCGAATACTGCTGGTTGATGATCATGCCATGATTCGTGAAGGCATTCGGACGTTATTGGAACACCATGAAGATTTTCTGATCGTTGGTGAGGCGAAAAATGGAGAAGAAGCCCTGGAGATGACGGACCTCGTTCATCCCGGCGTCGTGGTTATGGATGTCAACATGCCGAAGCTCAATGGGATTGAGGCGACAAAACTTCTTGCCAAAGAGCACCCTTCAGTCAGGGTGATCGGATTATCGGTTCATGAAGATAAGCAGATCGAAACGTTACTACTGGAAGCCGGAGCCACCATGTATGTCACCAAAGGCAGCGTTGCCAGTCAGCTCGTCGAAGCCATCCGTCATGTTGTAAAACAGCCCCTCTAGGTCTTCTTCGTGCCTCGATTTCCATGAAGAGGGTCACGTCAATTAGGCGTTTTCTTGTCAATATCTGATTTGGTCTTTTCTTTCTCTAGCCATCTTGGCTCATCTTCTCTCACACTGCCTGTGTGTGCTCATGCATGAGTCCGAAGGTATCGGCTGGGTTTAAAGCCTGCACCAGTTACAGCTTCGGGAACA
Organism: Nitrospirales bacterium; assembly: GCA_013817135.1. GTDB lineage: Bacteria > Nitrospirota > Nitrospiria > Nitrospirales > UBA8639 > Nitrospira_E. The sequence continues at coordinate 1,275 of JACDDF010000281.1, read as the reverse complement.
TCTCCCATTCAAGACAATTTCGGTGACGGCTTGATGCTGTTTGAAATACTTTTTGATTCTATGCGCGTTTCTTGTTTTACCAACATTAAAGGATTCGGGCGGTTACGCTATGGCGTATTAGGGGGATGGCTGTGTGTGATCCTGCTGGGACAGTCCTGGTGTTATGGTCAAGAAAACAGTGGCGAATCGCCTGCCCCTCGTCCGTGGATCCTTGGACAGGCCCGCCCTTTTTCTCAGCCGATTGAGACGGATCGGCCGACATTCAGCCTGAGTCCCGCCACCATCACCAAAGGACGCATTCAATTTGAAACGGGATATACCTTTTCTTATAAGGATGCCCATCCGGATGTTCATATCCATACGTTTCCCGAGACGTTAGTTCGAATTGGTCTGTTAGAGAATTTTGAACTTCGGGTGGAGTGGCCAAATTTAACCTATTTCGACAATGGCACGAAGGTCGATGGTTTCAGAGATCTGGGCCTGGGGTTCAAGGTTCAGGTTTTTCAGCAACAAGGATTCAGGCCCCGGTTGAGTTTCGCAGGACGACTTTCGATACCAACCGGAGATGAGGCGTTTTCTTCCGATAAACTTGACCCCGAACTGCGGACTATTTTGACATATGCATTCAATGAACGGGTGGGACTATTTGGGAATGTGAATATCGCCGGTCCCAGTTCTCAGGGAACGCGGTTTGTGCAAGTCTCTTCGTCTCTGGGGCTCAGTGCAGCCCTTCGAGATCACCTATCCGGATTCGTTGAGTATTTCGGACTCTACCCCAGAGACGTGGCGAGCGGGAGCGCAAATTTTCTTCAAACAGGATTGATCTACCATTTGACGTACAATTTGCAAATTGATGGCCGCGTGGGTGCAGGACTCAATCGCGGGACGGATGACTTTCTCACGGGAGCAGGCGTTTCCTGGCGATTTTAGGAATCATACGGAAATATGGTTCGAGCCCTTCGACGTAGAGCTCTCATGACAACTCCTTCGGCCAAGCTCAGAACAGGCTCTACCAGCCTCCTTGCCGCTCATTGTCATCCTGAGCGCAGCGAAGGATCTGTGCCCAGATCGACCGGGCTACGGCTTAGCTAGATGCTTCGCGTTGCTCAGCATGACAACCGTGAAACCTGTCCTGAGCTTGGCCGAATGGATCAGGATGACAGATCTCAGGTAGCCATTCCACGGCAGTTTTTCCCGACATGTGTGCCAACGTTCTCCCTCGTCATGCCCGACATGGGTTATCGGGCATCCATCTGGGGTTCGTTTCGGATGGAT
>JACDDF010000280.1 GCA_013817135.1 Nitrospirales bacterium | reverse complement strand
ATGTGGGAGTAAGCAAAAAAGCAGAATCGCTTTAAGGAAATTTGGCGGCTTTTCGCGGAGTCGATTATGATGGTTGTTTGTTTTTACCATTATCACCGTCTCTTGGGGATGGATGGTCGATTGGTTGAAGAGAAGGGTGACTTGGGTGGTAGAGTCCGAGTTTGGTAGTGGGTGACAAATGCACAATCAAGAAGGTCTCCATCCTACTTGCGATGACGCGACCCACAACCGTGCCGACAGGGAATTGATTCAGAAAAGTTGCAAATATCATGGTGGGCGATACTGGGATCGAACCAGTGGCCTCTTCCGTGTGAAGGAAGCGCTCTTCCACTGAGCTAATCGCCCGCGGGAGGCAATTTATCACAATGCTAGGAAGGGAGCAACGAAGTCCGAGGGGGCGGCAATGCTTTTCTTGACGGTTGGAGAAAGTGTGGAGTAGGCTGAAAAGAGGTTTTGCATAGACTTGACCAAGGAGGTGCACCATGGACAAGCAAGAGCGAAAAAATGAATCTCGAAAACCGAGCTCTCCAAAAGAATCAGAGGAAGTTCAGGCTGATCCGAGTGTTGCGGAGACCGGCCAACGCTTAAAAGAAGAAATGGATGAGCTGGTTGATGAAATTGATAAAGTATTAGAAGAGAATGCAGCTGAGTTTGTCAAAAACTATGTACAAAAAGGTGGAGAATAAATGCGTAAGATTCGTTGATTTCTAAAATTCTCGCCTACCCTCTTTCACTCGCCAGACATACTAAAGTCATTGCTGTTCCCTGTTCCTTTCAGAGTCATTTTCAGGTGAGGTTCTCAGGCATCTCAACCCCTCGCATATTATAGTTGCTGGTTTGGTGCGATGAATGCGCCTCTTGAATGACGTGTTCCTTTAGGGGGTAATTGGGCCTCTTCCTTTTATTCCACCGGGGGCCGATCGCCGCATCTGGAATGAAAAAACAGCATTTTTTTCTCTTTTTTGCTATGATTCACTTTCAATGCCGTGAGACACTTTGATGAGGGACTGAAAAAATGGGCGTGACGCACTTGACGGATATTGAACAGCTTATGGATCAGGTGAAAGCCTATTACCCGGAGGCTGATACCAACTTCATCAGACGAGCTTATGACTATTCCGCGAAAGCGCATGATGGTCAAACTCGACAAACGGGCGAACCCTATGTTCAGCATCCGTTAGCAGTCGCTGGGATTCTAACTTTTTTGAAATTGGACGTGCCCGCGATTGTAGCTGGGCTATTACACGACACTCTCGAAGATACCGTAGCGACCAGAGCCGAGTTAGAAAAAGAATTTGGAAGTGACGTGGCTCGTTTAGTTGAGGGTGTTACAAAAATCGGGCAAATTCCTTTTAAAACTGATGAAGAGAAGCAAGCGGAAAATTTCCGTAAAATGGTTCTCTCTATGGCCGATGATATTCGAGTGGTGTTTATCAAATTAGCAGACCGACTGCACAATATGCAGACTCTTGAAGCCTTGTCGGACGAGAAGCGAAAAAAAATTGCGCAAGAAACCATGGAAATTTATGCGCCTTTAGCCAATCGCCTTGGTATGAGTTGGATTAAGCAGCAGCTAGAGGATTTGTGTTTCCAGTATTTGGAACCGGATGCCTGGTCTCATTTGAAGTTACGTTTGGCCAAAAAGGATGAGGAGCGACAGGAGTATATTCAATCCCTGATTCACCTGGCTCAGCGGGCACTTTTGGACGTCGGACTGCCAGGACAGATTGATGGGCGACCGAAGCATCTCTTCAGCATCTATCAGAAAATGGAGCGTCGGTCCGTATCTTTTGACGAAATCTTTGATTTGACGGCGGTTCGCATTGTGACTGATACCAAAATGAATTGTTACGCCATTTTGGGCTTATTGCATTCCATTTGGCCTCCCGTCCCTGGTCGCTTTAAAGACTACATCGCGACCCCACGTTCAAACTTGTATCAATCGTTGCACACGACGGTGGTTGGCCCGCAAGGTGAGTATGTAGAATTCCAAATTCGGACGGCGGATATGCATCGAATTAATGAATATGGTGTGGCAGCCCATTGGCTGTATAAGGAGCCTGGGAAAGTTGGCGGACGGGACGAACAGGTGTTCAGTTGGCTCAGACAGTTTGTGGAATGGCATAAGGACCTTGCCGATAACCGCCAGTTTATGGACTCAGTTAAATTGGATTTATTCCATGACGTCGTGTTTGTGTTTACGCCAACAGGGGAAGTGCGGGAGATCCCTGTCGGGGCCACCCCCTTAGACTTTGCCTATGCAATTCATACGGAAATCGGAGATCATTGTGTAGGAGCAAAGATTAATGGGAAGTTAGTTCCGCTTCGTTATCAGTTAAGCAGTGGGGATATGGTAGAGATTCTGACTTCCCCGTCGCAATTGCCTCACCGCGGTTGGTTGAAATTTGTCCGAACTTCACGGGCCAAAACGAAAATCAAGCATTGGTTTAAGGTTGAAGAGCAAAAGCGGGCACTGGAACTTGGTCGACGTTTGTTGGAACAAGAATTTCGGCGACACAATCTTCCCGTCGCGCAATCTTTGAAGTCTGATCGTCTCTCGTCAATGGCTAAGGCAAAGGGCAGTGAAACGGTGGACGAATTGATTCGGCAGGTTGGATTTGGCCGTTTGTCCCCTGATCAAATTGTCAGTCATTTTTACGAAGGGGCTGAACATGGGCCTTCGCATTCCACGAAAGGTGTCCCTCTCTTACCTCAGCAAAAAATGCCTGGTCTTCTGCGGGAGGGGTCTGTGAAGTTTGGGGGAACCAAAGACGTCTTGATGCAACTCTCCAAGTGTTGTAAGCCTGTTCCCGGTGAGCAGATTCGTGGATATATTACCCGTGGGAGGGGGTTGACTATCCATGCGATCGATTGTCCGAACTTTCAATCATTAGAATGGGATCACAATCGATTGGTGGAGGTGGAGTGGGATTCTGACCTTGATGGCACCCATTCAGTTGAAGTGTCAGTTTTAACCCTGGATCGAACTGGAGTCTTGGCTAAGGTTTCCGCTGGAATTTCTCAGTGTCAAGCCAATATTACCAGGGCAGAAATTTCTACCAGGGAGGATAGAAAAGCCGTATTAGATTTTGTCATCGAAGTTGAAAATACTGCACATCTTGAACTTATACTACAGGAAATCCAACGAGTTGACGGCATTCTCTCTGCTAAGCGGGTGAGAGGATGGTAGGTGAATGGTAGGGTCAGTTAAGAGGGACTACGGTTTTGGGAAGGCAAGAAGATTGTTAGTCGGCTTCCGGGTAGGAGTTGGAGCTTTTCTGCTGTGCCGGCATTGAGCTCAAGAACCTGCCATGACTGTTTGTACGAATAATGGCGTGGGCAATGGTCGTCTACCCTCGTGCAAATAGGGACGTTTGCTTCTATGTGGATGATGGTTCCCTTCTGGTCCATCCATAATATATCAAGTGGGATCATGGTGTTCTTCATCCAAAAGGTCCAATGCCCTGATTCTGGAAAAATAAATAACATGCCATGATTTTCATCCATGGCGGTCCGGTACATCAGTCCTTGAGCTCTTTTATCTAGGGTGTCTGCCACCTCGGCGAAAATAATTGCTCCCTTCGGTGTCGCGATGCGAGCAAGTCTGTTTTCCTGTCGGTCATTTATTTCCCCAAAAGCGTTTAAGTGATATCCAGTGATTAACCCCATGCTTAAGCAAAAAGGCACGATGACCATACAAGTTAAAGAATGAAAGTTCAGCCAGCTTCTCTGATGGCTTGGTAAGGGTAGGTGAGGGCGCTTGATGAGGAAATCCATTTTTCATGAATGTGGCTTGGGGAGGGAGGATTTGTCAAATAAGACATTCTCCTGTTTTAAAAAGGCAGGGCGAGGGTCTTGACCAGACCATCTTTGGAAATTATAATGATTCGTTTACAAGAAGAGTGAATTTGTTCCGCTCCTGTTTTTAGAAGAAAACAAGAATGTTTTTGTTGTTGATCTGTACATGCAGGGGCTAATTTCTGCCTTGTTTGTCTTCACTTCAAAAAGATCTTCATCTTAATAAATTCCATGATGTAATTCCAAAGCGGTTTAAGTAGAAGACGGTCCTACTCATTCAAAGGGCAGGTACCCAAGCGGTCAACGGGGGCAGACTGTAAATCTGCTGCCATCGGCTTCCAAGGTTCGAACCCTTGCCTGCCCACCATGACTGACTGAAAGGGACGGGATCTAGTGGTTATGAAGAAAATTTTTGTAGAAAGTAATGTTTTTCAATATATAGGGATTAAATCAAGCTGCGGGCGTAGCTCAGTGGTAGAGTTCCAGCCTTCCAAGCTGGCTGTCGCGGGTTCAAATCCCGTCGCCCGCTCCATTGTTTTTGGGTGGGCTTAGATTTGTGTGCCTTTTCGAGGCGAAGATCTTCTCGAGTGAGTGGTAGAGCCCATGTAGCTCAGTTGGTAGAGCACGTCCTTGGTAAGGACGAGGTCACGCGTTCGATCCGCGTCGTGGGCTCCAGCAACGATAAAATTTTGATCTATTGCGTATAGCATTAAGGAATGAGGTAGGGCATGGCGAAGGCGAAGTTTGAGCGGAAAAAGCCGCATGTCAATGTGGGGACGATCGGGCATGTCGACCATGGCAAGACGACATTGACCTCGGCGTTAACCAAGGTAATGAGTGGTGCG
>JACDDF010000279.1 GCA_013817135.1 Nitrospirales bacterium | reverse complement strand
GTCATACTGGGTATGTTCGGGGATGTTGTCAAAGATCAGCGGTTTCCACCCTTGAGGAAATGGTCCTCCCGGAGTGGCGAGGGAGAAGTTGCCGACGACGAGGTGATCGGGGTTTTCTGCGATGACCGCGGTCGAATGAGTCAGGCTCACGAGTCCTAAGGCGAGTGTGAGGACACAGAAGCAAGCGGATTGGGTTGTGGTGAGTGTCATGCCTGATTTTCGAATAATAAGCCTGAGTGGTGTTTCAATAATTTGTTGACCGACTCTGTTCGCCCTGAGCAGGTGGTTGATGGGACAAGACATTACCGGGTCCACGCAAAGAGTTTGCGGAGAAATTGCTTTTTCCCTTCCGTTAGCGTTGTTTTTCGCCAGGCATTCGCTGTCTTTTTGATGACTTCCGCCTGGGTAGGGTAGGGGTGAATGGTACTCGCGATGGTGTTGAGTCCCAGGCCTCCCTTCATGGCCAGGGTGAATTCACTAATCATATCGGCTGCATGGGAGGCGACGATGGTGGCACCGACTATTTTATCGGTTCCTTTTTTTACGTGAACTCTGGCGAAGCCCTCCTCTTCCCCATCCAGAATAGCCCGATCGACTTCATTGAGAGGAAAGGTGAAGGTGTCGATCGGGATGTTCTTGTTCTTCGCATCTTTTTCATATAGACCGACATGGGCAATTTCCGGTTGGGTATAGGTCGCCCAGGGAATCACCAGTTGGTCTGTGCTGCCGTAACCAAGGCCGAACGGATGAGGAAACAGGGCGTTCTGAATGACGATTTGCGCTTGGGCATCAGCCGTATGCGTGAACTTAAAGGGAGAGCAGATATCGCCTGCCGCAAATATTTTGGGGTTGCTGGTTTGAAGCCGATGGTTGACCTTTACACCGGTTTTGTCGAATTCGACCCCCACGGCTTCTAGCTCCAATCCCTCCATGTTCGGACTGCGGCCGACTCCCACTAGAATTTCATCAACCGGGATGTCGTAATGGGTGCCATGCGAGTCAACCCTGAGGTGCTTGGCCCCGTTCGCTGAGTGAATATTCAAGTCTTTGCCGCAACAGAGCAGTTGCACCCCGTCCCGCAAAATCGATTGCTCCACGATATCGGCGGCGTCGCGATCTTCATTAGGGAGAATGCCGTGCATGGCTTCCACTAAAAACACCTGGCTGCCGAATCGGGCGAACGCCTGGGCCAGCTCACAGCCGATGGGGCCGGCACCGATCACCCCCAGTCTCGGAGGCAGTTCCGTCAGGGAAAAGATGGTTTCGTTGGTGAGATACGTGGTGTCGGCTAAGCCTGGAATCGGTGGAGCGGTCGCGCGGGCTCCCGTGCAGATGACCGCTTTGGTAAATTGCAGTGTCGTTCCATCCACATCAATCGTGCTTGAGCCGGTGAACCGGCCGTTGCCGATGAACACATCTACTCCAAGCTTCGTAAATCGATGAGCTGAGTCGACATGACTGACCCTGGCCCGCAGTTTTCGCATGCGGGCCATGGCTGCACCGAAATCCCATTTGACCTCACCGGAAATATGTACCCCAAATTGTTCGGCCTCTCTAACAGCGTTCCAGGCTTTGGCGGCCCGAATGACGCCCTTGGACGGCACACATCCCACATTCAGGCAGTCTCCGCCCATCAGGTGTCGTTCAATCAACGCCACCTTGGCTCCGAGAGCTGACGCAATCGCGGCGGTGACCAACCCAGCAGTCCCGGCCCCGATGATCACGAGGTTATATCGTCCGGATGGCGTAGGATTGCGCCATTGGGGCGGGTGCACATTGTTGACCAACTCCTGATTATATTGATCCTGGGGAAGGACTAAACCGCTATGGGCTGGTGATTGTGTGGGGTTCATCTGAGTCCTCTAGTTTGGTAAAGGGTTCAGTCATTTACGATTTGGGGTTGATGACTCCGCTTTGAGTCTTCTTCCATTTCTGATAGGCCACCGGTATAAGAGCTAACAAACCTAGGAGCGTAAAGGCGAGTAAGACCGGTGGACTGGCAATTTCGCTCAAGGAATTAATGGTGCCCAATTGGCGACCGGCAAAAGCAAAGACAAAGCTGCCGGGAATGATGCCGATGGATGTCGCAAGTACATAGGTGCCGAGGTTGACACGGGTGAGGCCTGAGACCAGATTCACGAGAAAAAATGGAAAGGCCGGAATGAGTCGAAGGGTCATAAGATAACTAAACGCATTATTGGCAAATCCTGCTTGAATGGTCCCGAGTCGGTCGCCAAACTTTCGCTCCACCCAATCGTGGAGCAGATAACGGGCGGCCAAAAAGGCGAGCGTCGCTCCAACGGTGGCTCCGATGTTGACAAATAGGGTTCCCATCAGACTTCCAAATAGGAATCCCCCCGTCAACGTTAAGATCGCTCCACCGGGAAGCGAGAAGGCGGTCTGGAGGATATAGACAAGAATAAAGACGGCGACGGCTATTTCATAATGGGAGGCTGTGTACCCTAATAAGGTGTCCCGGTTCGCTTTTAAGGCCTCCAGAGAGAGATATTGGCCAAGATCAAAATACAAAAAGGCACCAATCCCTGCAAGCAGAATGCACCCGATAAGAATCTTTCCCATCAATGAATTGCGTGCGTCGTTTGGCATGGTAGACGGATGGGACATTTGAGGCTCCATTATGTGGGTTTTCATGAGAATTCTCCAGTCATGTTTTTGGCAATGAGTTAATTGGCAAACCGGGTATCGCCACTATTCCTATTGTGTGAGGGAAAGAGATTGTAGCCTCTATGTCTGATTCCCTAGAGGCGTCTTCGGCGATATTGAGTTGTAGTCCTGATTTTGTGCTATTTGTTACGAGGAAAAATTGAGGGGCAGAGATGGCCGTTCCATGCTGGATTGACGCCTGTGCAAGCCATTCCGACAGGGGGGGGTAACTTGAAAATGCCCGCTAAAATTATGCGGGCGGTAATTTTCCGACAAGTTCCTCAGCTGGATAGGTAAGAATTTCAGCGAGAGTGGGATGGTAATGGGGGATCTGGAGGAGGTCGTGGACCGTCCCATGAAAGTGCATGATGGCAATCAGTTCATGGATGAGTTCAGAAGCCTCCGGCCCGACGATATGGCCACCGAGAATCTCACCGGACTGAGGATGGCAGAGAACTTTCACGTGTCCATACGTTTCGCCCAGGCAGAGTGACTTTCCATGGTCGTTAAAGGGGTAGGAAGCGACAAGATAGGGAAGTTGACGGTCAAGGCATTCCCGTTCGGACAGGCCGACGCTGGCCACCTGGGGATCAGTAAAGACCACCTGAGTGTTGAGGCGGTCATGATAGTGCCTGGGTGGCTGATCTGGATGCATCGCGTTCCATCCGGCGATTTCGCCCTCTTCGATGGCAATATGGACGATTTCGTGCCCACCGTTGACATCTCCAACGGCAAAAATATGCGGCTGGGATGTTCTCATTTCCTTGTTCACTGAAATGGCCTTCGTTTGATGGGCAATCTGAGCCGCTTCCAAATTGAGGCCGTCGATATTTGGGCGGCGGCCGAGGGCTTGAAGGATTGAAGTGGCGGTGACATGTTGTGCTTGGCCTTGATGCAGAAAGTGAACGGTCTTCATTCCGCCGGAAGTCTCGACATGCTGGAGGCGTGTATTGGTATAGACGGTCATTCCTTCAGCCCGGAGGTGAGCTTCAACCGGCCGGACCAGATCTTCGTCCGAGTCCGAGAGAATTTGATGACTTCGTTGAATCAGGGTTACCGCGACTCCGATGCGGGAAAAAAATTGAGCGAGTTCCAACGCGACCGGCCCCCCGCCAAGAACAATCATGGATTCAGGCAGGGTTTCAAGCTCTAATGCCTTATCGCTGGTGAGGTATCCTGCTTCCTCTAGGCCTGGAATGGGGATGTGCGAGATCACTGACCCGGTGGCAATGATGTACGCTTTCGCGGATAGCTGGTGTTGACCGACTTGAATGATCGTCGGCGAAACAAAGTGGGCATGTTCCTGATAGAGGGCAAATCGAGGGTGTTGAAGTGCCTGGATGCGATCTTCAGCAAAATCCTTGATTAACCGATTTTTTCGATCAATAATGGCTGAGAGGCTCACTTGGAGATTGGATGCGTGAAGACCGAATTCCGGCGCTCGGCGGATGAGCGCCGCGAGATCGGAGGAGCGGAGGATGGCTTTGGTCGGCATGCATCCTCGTAAGATGCAGAGGCCACCCAACGGACCCTGATCGACGATGCCGACGTCCGCCCCTTCCGCTTGGGCTGTGCGAGCGGCCGCATAGCCCGCCGATCCCCCTCCAATTATGATGATGTCATGGGAATGGGTCATGTGGAAGCCCTGTTATTATCGATGAATAGAGAAAATACATGGTCGAATTACGAGTGCAAGTATGTAGCATGAACACATCTCACGAAGAAAGGCAGTTGTGCTGGCGGCCAGTGCTTCTTGTCCTTCTGGGTTGGTTGACGTTGGGTGGCTGTTTACCCAAGTCTATTCCTCTGGCTTCCCTGCCAATGGAACAGCCCATGGCTACTGACTTGAATCTGACCGGCATTGACCAGTATCAGGCTGGACAATGGATGGAAGCCTTTGGGTCGTTTGACGCAGCCTTACAGGTTGACCCTGATTTTGTGGAGGCCCATTTTAATGCGGGACTTGCGCTGCACCAGATGGATC
>JACDDF010000278.1 GCA_013817135.1 Nitrospirales bacterium | reverse complement strand
CACCGGCACTGTGAAAGGCCAGCGCGAGCGCCAGAGGAAAGACGAGACCCGTGCTGGTATAATTCGGCTCTTCGCCCGGCAATACGAATCGCCTCCCGATCTCACCACCATGGAGAATATTGATGCGGTCTTCAAGACCGAACTGATCATGAATATGCCTGGCTTCCATCATGCGATAGAGCACCGTATGATCTCCGAGCATGATATGAATAGCCTTAATAATCGTGGCCAATCCGGCCACGATCGCCCACCACATCAGTATTCTGCCAAGATCGGCAGGAGTTTTCACCGTCAGGATCAGAATCACGAGTAGCACAACACCTTCGACATACTTCAAGTAGTACGGAAGGGCCAAGGTCATGTTATCCGAAAAAACAGTTTGCACCGCACCAAATAAGACGAAGGCACCGGCAGCGAAAAGAACCTGGCTCGAACGGAGCAGGAGCCTCCCAAGAGAAGCGGGATTCAAGACCACGGTTAAACCCAGAGTCAATGCAACCACAGTGGAAAAAACATTGGGAACGCCCACAGTCACCGCTGGAGCGTAAAAGATGAGCAATAATATGAGCAGCCCGTTACTGGGGTTACGGACGATTAGAATCGTTGTCATTGCAAGAAATGCTGCAGGTGCGACAACTCCAAGACTCAGGACCGAGCAGGCGAAAACCAGTCCCCATAATGCCAGCAGCATAGCCATGTCCAGCAACCCAAAGCTTGAATGGATGACCCCATCAGGTTTTGTGATCCCCATATCATTAAGCCAGGCTTGCCCGTCAGAGAAAGATTCTTTAGCCATCATGAAGAGTGATTACCTTGCTAGCAGCTTACGGAAAACGGCCGTCTGCCCAAGGCAGAACGCCGGGTTTATTCGACAGAGAAAATCAAATATCTGGGATTTATTTTTCGGCAGGACAAAATTCTGTGAAGAGCGATAGTTACCAAATTCATGGTGAACCATTTCAAGACCGGCAGTGAGTGCCATCTGTTGTAGTTCGATCTTGGTGTACTCTCGATAATGCCCAGGATTATGACAATTGATCCTGATACATTCGTAGGGATTGGTCCCTCGCAACAAGCGTAATCGTTTAGGCAACGCGATCGCATTGGGTGTCAGGCAAACAATCAATCCATCTTCTACCAGAAGCTCACGTAAGGCATGCAAGACCAACTCTGGCGCCGTAAATAAATGCTCCAGCACTTCTGTAAACACGATGAGATTAAATTGATCCTTGCTGTCAATGCCACGCGCTTGCGCATCATTGAGGTCAAACACGATATGACCTCCTGGTTGTCGCTTATCCTGCGCGGCTGCATGCTCATGCGCGTACCCATGGTCTCCGAGTGGAAACCCCAGCGTGGTGACGTCTGCATAATGTTGCGCCAACATGAATGACAGGTAGCTTCGACCGACATCCAAAACCTTGGCATCAGACTTAGGATGCAATCGCCGGCACAGGGACACGGTATATTGGAAACGCGGTAGGCTTATGCCAACATAGTCCACACTATTGAGGCTGCGATCCTGCTCAGCCAATAACTCTTGAACAAATTGTGCGTGAGATTGAGAATATTCCATCTTGTGCCTCATAGTCATGATGATTTCGTGTGGCGTTCACGGCAATCATAGTTTGAATGGAACAATTTCGCAGGAACACCGGCAATAAGGGTACATCCTTCATTGTGCTCTCCAACGACCACGCTACCGAGTCCAATGGTATTGTTGGTACCTATCGAGGAACCAGGTGCAAAGCGGGAAGCAGAGCCGATATAGCAATCAGAGCCAATTGAAATGGATCGATCCTTGACTCCGATGCCGTGGGTCCAAGATTGACTGTGGGAACCTGCGATCCACGAATGCGCCCCAAGATCAAATCCGCCTGTTGGATCAATGAAATGAGAAGAGGTGACCATGCTTCCATTCCCAAGATGACAATATCGCGCATAGCCCTCCCTAGCAAATCGCTCCTCTGCAACCCAGGCTCCCCAGGAAATCACATTGTCCCTACCGATTGAAGCTCCACCTCCAACTCTCAGTCGATAAGGCCCAATAAACTTATTAAACTTACCAATATTCGGCCCGCGAATATCCGCGCTATCTACCGCAATAATGCTCATGAACCCAATCCTGGCTTTTTTATCGCTGACATATCCGAACAACATTTGATAAAGGAGGCGACGCATGCACTCTATGGGAACGATACTGATCAGGATTGCGAGCTATAGCCTGGCTTTTCTCATTCTGAATTCCTCTTATCGCCCCAATCATCACTCACAAAATTACTTGTGACGCTCCGATGAGTTCAAGCCTGTGAGTGCGTTCTCATAACTCCCATGAATTTGTTGGCACACCTGTTGCCATGAAGGCATGTCCCGCACAATGGATTGCAATTCCAAGGTAGGGGGCTTCTCCATCTCTGTTGTGATGAGGGAAGCGAGATCTTCCGGAGAATGGGGATCGAATACAGGAACCAGGTGTTGTAAAGGGCGCGCAACCGGAACATTTTTCGAGGCGACGACCCGGCAACCGGCAACAGACGCTTCATACAGTGTTAACGGCATGACCTCGGAAAAGCTGGGCAGCACAAAAAGCTTTGCTGCACGATAGGCCGACGCCAGAATCGGATCATCATGGGCCAGACTTCCGGTAAAAATCACCCGCTTGTTGGCTTGTGCGCGGCAACGGGAAATATACTCTTCCTGCTCTGAAAGGATCTTCCCGATAATGACCAGTGGATACGGTAGGCTTTTCATAGCACGAATCAGGGTGAGTTGATTCTTCCGCTCTTCAATGGACGCCACGTTTAGCACAAAATCCTTCACGCCGTATTTCTCCTCAAACAGCAATGGGTCGCCGGTGGCAAAAGATGCCTTGAGTCCATTTGGAATGGTAACAATACGATCAGACGGGAGAGAAAAAATCGTTGATAACAGTTTGCGTTCATTTTCGTTTAACGCGATGACCCTCGACGCCGCATGGAGCATCAGGTTTGCCCGCTTGAGGTCCGAATACATGCCTGGAATGAACCTCGACGATAAGACTTTCATCCGCATCAAGGATGGGGGCACATGAAATAGATTGAGGACGGAAGAGACGATCACCGGCTTACCGCTTCCTATCGAACGTTGTACGTGAGAAACCACCGCCCCGTCTATACTGAACACATGGCATACATCCACGTCAGGAATTTGATTGCGCCACGGATCGTAGAAGATCACTTCGACCCCTCGTTGGGCCAACCCCTTCGCTGTTTCCTCAATCTGAATTTGCAGCCCGCCCCTATTCAGTCCGATTCGCGGATATGTGAGAAACAACACTTTCATCGGGACCCTTTATCTATGACTTCGCTCGTGGAGCCTATCTCGAATCGACCGGCAACGATACCACACAATTGCCGTGCATCTTGATAGGTGACAGCCCGGAACAAGACGAGAAAGGCCAATGTCGCACTTACCATACCCACCATCAGCCCGGCTGAGTAATCAATCGTGCTGGCCCCGACAAGGAGCGCTAATAAGGGAATAGCCGCTCTGAGATGGGAGGCATTGAGTGAGAGAAACAGTGTGCCATCTCTTCCAGCTGCCACCCATGCTCCAATTAGGTTCCCAAACAGGGACGTGATAATCAACGCCATCGCGGCCCCCAGACCTTGAAATAACGGAACCAGCCACAGTGCCGCGGCAATGCTGATGATCACTTGCGGGATGATCAACACGAACGCCTTCTGCGGGTGACCGGTTCCCACCAAATTAAGGGAAAAGTAATAATTGACGATTGAAAGAGCGGTCCAGACACACAACGCCTGCATAATATTTACGCCACCACTATAGGCGTTCGAAAAAAGAACCGTCATCAGGGGATCGGCAATTCCGATAAGTACCGTGGCTGCCACGGCGAGCAACCCGGCACCGATACGAATCGATTCGACCAGGAGATCCGTCCCTGTATTTTCCCTTGAGGAGGCATACCCTAAAAGGACCGGCCGGATCGAGTCGAATAGGCGCAGCAAGGCGCTCGGCAATTGCATGGATGTCGAATAGATCGCCAGTGCGGCCGTGCCCAAATACGTCACCAGGATCGTGTCAGACGCCTTCACCATGACCACCGAAAGCAACGAGGTCCCGTACATCCACCCTCCAAATTTGATTATCCCCAACGCTGCCGGATGTCGAAGCGCGAGACCAAACTGCTCGGGAAGCAGTCGCCAGGCGAGGCCTATTCCGAACACACGGGACAGGATCATCCCCCACAAAAGTCCTGCCACGCCAAACCCGTAGAACAATGCCGACACAGAGAAGACCGCCCTCAAAATTTCTGTCCCGACTCCCAAAGCCGATAATTCCCGAAACTTACCTGCCCCGACAAGCAGAGAGTTCACCATTTGAAAGTTAATGGTTAAGAATGAGAGTGGCACTCCCAACCACGCATACTTCCTAAACTCAGGATATGGCCAAAGGGTTTCGAGAAAAGGAAGGGCGAGCATGACCACACACGCGGTAATCAGGGACGAGATAAATGCAATGGTCACAAAAAATCTCGCGGTTTCGTTCACACCGGACGGATGACTGGAGGAGAGCATTTTTGTCGCAGTGTTCCTTAGTCCAAGATCTCCGGCGATGGCCGCAAACTGCGCCACCATCATAACCAAAAAATATACTCCTAACTCCTCTTTCGATG
>JACDDF010000277.1 GCA_013817135.1 Nitrospirales bacterium | reverse complement strand
GTCATCCAGAGACGGGCCGATGGTCTGCGGGATGAGGAATACCTTCGGCTAAAAATCTTGACTTGCATGCTCAAGGAGATATGAATTGGCCCACTCGATCACGCGAAGACCCAGAATTTTGTGGATCGAGGATATTCTTCGGTTGGGATAGCTGCGAGGGAACGGCTCACTGATACTTAACCAATCTTCACTTCAAGAGTGCGACGTATTCAGACGAAAAACCTCATCTTCCTCTCCCTTTTCACCCCATTTTGGGTCTTCCTTTAAGATAGACCTTATGGCTTAAAGATGGCCTCACTTTCAAGGAGGGCAGTAAGCCACGACCAACACCACAAGGCCCACTCCGGGAATCAGGGGCACTCCGGCCAGGACAGAAATGCCCAACATCAGATACGACCCGGCCTTTTCGGCTTTCTGCGCAAAATTATCAGTTGAGTTTGATCTTTGAGGAGTGTGTACCCACTTGAGAAAGCCGGCTAATGGGCGACCCAATTACCATAAATTTAAATATAATTACCTACTTGCAAAGATGTATGCGTACCAATAGCTAATTCATCATATGGAAATTTATATGTAAATAAAAACGATTTACTTTACATACTGATTTTCATATGTAAATTTACAGCCAGACTGGGAAAGTATTGGCAAAGGAGATTAATCCAGAAACAGTCGAAGGTAGCCATCAAATTGGAAGATTCGATTTCGTTGGAATCCTGTTCTCTCTTGAAGAATGCCCAATTTCACAAAGTCTTTAATAAGCAGATTGGCTGTTTGGTGAGTAACGGAGAGGGTCTGGGCCACTTCATTGGGGCTCACCACAGGTTTTCTGTACAAGAAGTTTAACAAGTCTTTTGCTCGTGCAGCTTTTTTACCCAATTGAAGAATTTCCAGTTCTACACTACTCCGCAAATCTAATATCTTTCGAAAGGTTGCAACACCCTGATTGGCAGTCTCCAAACGGCTACCAGGAAAAACCGAATCCAATGCCCGATATCATGCGTGGCTCTCACCGTAGTTAATCCTTCGTAATATGCACCCTTTCGCTTTTCAATATAACTCGATAAGTATAATGAGGGCTTTGCCAACAAACCTTTACCGACCAGATACAAGGTAATAAGAAGCCTTCCAATGCGGCCATTTCCATCTAAAAATGGATGAATGGTTTCAAATTGATAATGACTAATAGCCACACGAACCAAATGAGGTACCTCAATGGCTTCGTTGTGCCAAAATTTTTCCAAATCACTCATGAGGTTTGGAATTTCCTCATGACTTGGCGGAATAAAGGCTGCATCTGCAATGCTCGTCCCCCCAATCCAGTTTTGACTCAGGCGAAACTCACCGGGCAGCTTATGCTCACCTCGAACTCCCTGCAGAAGGATCCGGTGGGTATCGCAAAGCAATCGATTTGATAATGGAAGAGTTTCAAGAGCTTCAATAGCCTTCTTCATGGCTTGGACATAGTTTTGGACTTCTTGCCAATCGTCACGTCGCTCTGGCTCTATTTGCTCTTTTGAACGCAACGCTTCATCAATGTGGGTTTGGGTACCTTCAATTCGACTAGAGGTACTGGCCTCTTTAAAGATATGCATATGGATAAATAAATCCACATCGGGAACAATAAGAGAGAAGGCATTCAGCTCTCCCAGCGCCTTGGTGGCTTTTTCAAGAAGGGTATTGATTTTAGGATCTTCCCATATCCAATCGTGATTAATTGTGGAAGGCAAAAAGCTCTTATACTGGTACTGCTGAACATATCGCCCGGCTTTATACTGTTTGATATTCATAACCAATGTTTAATTTTCAGAGAAGGGTTATGCATCCTCTTTAACCAACCTTTGGATTGCCAATGCTCGATGGAAACACAGTTAACCGACAATTGAACCGTACTCCTATTAGAATGCTTGCAGATGCAATATAGTTAATTCTAATTGTAAAATACAGGTTCAACACCATAGTGAAACGGTTTAGCTAATACCAAAAGACATTTGATTGGGTGTTTTCATGCCAAGGCACTTCCCTGATCAGTTATTCAGGAGTATTTGCAGGATATGGTCGGAAAGCAGCAGAAGATCTCTATCGGGCCTACCGTCTGATCAGACGAATCCACCGCCACATATTCACGAGGCTGAAGAGTGACGAGGCGACATACGTGAGGGCGGCGGCGGTGAGGATGCGTTTCGCGCTAAATAAATCCGGAGGTGGCAGTTAGCCCCCTTCGCTAAAGACCGCCAGGGCTCGGCGGAAACTGGCAATCCATTCCACGGGTTCGGGATTGTCATGGTCCCCGATTGAGATGAATCTTTGGCAACTTTTCACTCTCTATTGTTTTATCAGCACCAAGCTCACTACAACGTTTCGTGATTTGCTCGGTCCCTCCGGAAGTTCCTTTGCCGGTCGCCAGGCGGAAGTGAGCTTCAAAATGATTTTTCATTGAATCTTTTTCAATGGCTGACGCCACTTCCCATTGGAGATAATAAAAAATACAGCAGTACAATTCTTGCGTTGCCTGCGCGGCACCTTTTGGAAAGGCTGAATTGAATAAGTCTCGAATCTCGACGTCATTTGAAGCAATTTTCCGAGCACTCGAAAGAAATTGTGTTCGAACATCACCCTCACTTTTCAGTCCAAGTTCGAGCAATGTGTGCCATTGTTGCAACTCTAAAAAAAGAATCCACTGGAACTCGTCGTTCCAGTCAGTGATGTCAGACGCCCGATTAAATGCTTCCAATGCCAATTCGTATTGGCCTATTCTGAACAATTGGATACCCTGACTGTTGGCTTCCAGGAACCTCTGTTTATTTGATTGCTGGGTCATTTCACGTTCAGCAGCCCATTTGCGCTCTTCATACTGACTCATGAATATTTCTACGGCTTTTCTTTCATCCTCAGTTGAATAGGAAGAATCGTGGAATCGGCTTGCACGTTCGTACAGCCTCTTTTCATCATAGAGTTTGACAAGGTCTTCCCATTTAAACCGCACTCCTGTTTGGTCCCCATGATTGCTCGTGTACACCACAAGCACTTTCCCTATGACCGTATGATCTTCTTCGACTAGTCCAAAGACATACTCATTGACCTTCAGATTATTTTGCGGCTGGTACGTTCCCCATTGAGCTAATATGTAGCCGTAATTCTTTTCTTCATTAAAAATATTCCGTTTCCCTTCTATGAAATGTGCGGTGAGCCTTTTATCCAAGAGTGAGCTCAGTGCATAAAAATTTCCTTGCTCAGGGATATTAAATACATCTCTCATTCTGCTTCGAACGTTATCCACTATTCGAATGGCAAGCTCAAAGGATGGTGTTTTTTCGACGAGGTCACTTAGCACAACTTCAAAATCATCTATGACCAACTTGTTGTCTATAAGATCAAATAGAAGGCGGACTGCCGCGGAGGACTCTGAGTCCTGGAAAATATCAGCTCCTTCTCTTCTGAAGAAATGCATATTCTTGTACAGGCATTCTATGAGTAGTGCCGAAGTTTCACGGGTGAGGGTTGGCAGAAAGATGTGCCTCTTCTGCCATAGTTCAGTCGGTTGTTTCCTCTTTCTCAAACCCGAAAGATGGGAATCAACGTTTTCTCCGATCTCGTCTTGACCAAAACCATTCCAAGAAACAATGAAGGATTCGACAACGTGATCCGGCACTTCCGTGGCTGGAACACTGCGCGTGAAGTAATTCCAGAACACTTCCGGATGACTCAGCCGGTTCTGACGACGATACTCTGCCTCCCAGTCATCATGGCCATCAGGCGTGTTGGAAAACCCTTTACGCACCTCAAAGAATAGGATTTGAAGAAGTTCGAGCAAGACCTCCGGCTTCTCCTGTTTCTCACATAGGGTTTCGATGTGCTTTTTGATGCGGATGTATGTCCTGTCATCTCTGGCATTGAATTCATAGGGAAAGGAAATGAATGCGGCCTCCCCCCATGCTGGAAGGTACATCCACGGACATTCAGACATATCTTCGTATACGTCGGGGTAAACAATCCTTAGGACTTCCAGAATCAGGAAATCTTGAAGATGAACATCGTCCTTCAGATAAGGAAGATTTTGATAGAGACCATTCAAGTAAAGGGTTGCGCATCCTTGCGTGGAAAACAGCGTTGATAACCGGGAGGCGTAGATTGCGGGGAAGGTTTTCTCGAAATCTTCGATTCTTTTCTCATCAATCTCGAGAATTCTCAATAGTCTGGCTATGGCGGAAACAGGGTCATCTTCGCTTGAGCCATAGAGATGAAGATCAATGTGCTCCTTCTCTGCTGGAAGCAGAGAAATCCCGGCCTGGGCAATTTCTTCATCAAACGAAAAATTTTCTGGCCAATCCGGGTTTCCTATCGCGTTGTCCTCCATAAGATCGCCACTTAACACCAATACTGTTTCTTGATTCTCCCCAAAAGTTTTACAAGTTGGATTATATGCAGGCGGGCAGGCTTTTCTCTCACTCGATGACTGTCATCAACCATGATAACCAGCTTTACCCCTCGCCCTTTCAATAAGGACTTCGATTTTGGATTTCAACTCATCTAATGTTTCGTCGGTCCATGATTGGTCAGAATTGAATCCTGTAAACTTTCCACCAGAAACAAGAAGGGTGCGGTATCTTATGATCAATTTCCTTAGAAATCTAGTTTCCCAATCCAAAAATTAATAAATTCCGCCCCGTTCCTAGCGGTCGATGAGTTCATTTTTCTAGCTAGGGAAT
>JACDDF010000276.1 GCA_013817135.1 Nitrospirales bacterium | reverse complement strand
ACGGTGTCCAACGGATTGTGAATGACACGTAAATGGGCCATGAGATCTTTGACATGCGCCGTTTCGATGAATTTGAACCCGCCTCGTTTTATGAATGGGAGGTTTCGGCGGGTGAGTTCCAATTCGAGGTCAAAGGCATGAAAGCTGGATCGGAACAGCACAGCGATCTCATCTAAGGGGATGCCTTCTTCCCGCAATTCTAGAATTTTTTGGGCAATGAATCGCGATTGGGCATTTTCCCCCATCGCCTCCACGACGGTGGGTAATGGTCCCTCTTCCTTCCGTGTAAACAGCGTTTTGCTGTATTTTTCCGGCGCCGCTTCGATGAGCTTGTTGGCCAGTTGGAGAATCGGTTGCGTGCTCCGGTAGTTTTCCTCCAATTTGTAAATGACGGCCCCCGGGAAGAGGTCGGGAAATTCCATGATGTTGCGGAAGGTGGCGCCGCGAAAGGCGTAGATGGATTGCGAATCGTCGCCCACCACCATGACATTGTCATGGGTGGCTGCCAGATTGCGCACCAATGAGGCTTGCAGGCGATTGGTGTCTTGATATTCATCCACCAAAATATAGCGAAAGATCTGACTGATGGTTTCTCTGGTCGGTTGGTCGATGACCAGGAGTTCAAGGAGTTTGACCAATAGGTCGTCGTAATCCACGAGTTGCCGTTGCCGCTTGGCGGCCTCATAGGCGGCCTGGAGTTTTTGAAGTTCTCCGAGATACTCCCCGAAGTGGCTATATTCGTTGATGACAATGTTTTCCAGGCTTTCCAGGGTGTTGGCCGTTTTGCCAAATATTTCGGAAAGGGTATGTTTGCGGGGGAATCGTTTTCCGGTATCATTCAGCCCCAATTGGCCACGGAGGAGGCTCAGGAGATCTTCAGAATCTCCACGATCGAGTATCGTAAACCCTGGTTCCAGGCCGACGGGGCGGCCATATCGTCGTAGGAGGATATTGGCCATCGAGTGAAAGGTCCCACCGCCGACTTGCTGGGCGCGGAGTCCGATGAGGAGTCCGACCCGGCTGAGCATTTCCTGTGAGGCTTTTCGGGTAAAGGTCAGGAGTAAGATGGAGCTGGGTACAATGCCCAGGTCGATGAGCCTGGCGACCCGGTACACGAGGGTGCGTGTTTTCCCGCTGCCGGCGCCGGCGATGACGAGGGCTGGACCTTGCACGGCTTCCACGGCGGCGAGTTGTTGGGGATTCAATTCTTCCGCGTAATTACGCGATAATGTTGGTGGAGTGGACTCCTCCAGTGGTCGTTTCAGGACATAAACTTTGGATGGTGGCGAAGTGGAATCCATGAATCCATTGGCAGGAATTGACGGGAGATTTGAACCCGAGTTTCGTCTTTCGAAGACCTTTGGCCGTGTATAGCATACGTGGTGGTGGGTTGCAACGCGCGCGATATTAGGCTTGGACAGGTCTTCTATCCTCAGTTATACTTTACTCAATTAGGGAGTTGAACATGGCCAAACAATCTGCGGAAAATTACGAGAGTGTGCTGAAGGACCTTGCTCATACTATGATGAGCGTGGCCCGGGAATCGGTCGGTCTGATCAAACGGTCCGACCAAAAGCTCGCCATGAAGCTGCAGCGGAAGCAGGAATGGGAGATTTATTTGGAATTCCTGCGCATGCTGTTTAACCTTGTGGATCGGCTGTCTGGATTTTATATTCCGATTCAGGCCCAAAAGGAATTTATGAATAGTTTGGAAGATTCCGTGGCCCATCAATTAAAAACCGTCCTGGCCCCCTCTTTGAGTTCGAGTGAAGTGGACGACATGGAGGTGACGCTGTCCGTTGGGCAGGTGGTAGCCGATAGTCAGAAAACCTATGAAAAATTTAAGTTTGTCGTCACAGACCAATCCAAAGAGCGGGATCAATATTTCCAGTTTTTTTCGGAAAGAATTGCCTCTAAAGCCGGAGCCCCGGGCAAGCAGGAAATTACCGCTGCGGCATTTTTGTGTGGAAGCGCGGTCGTGCCGGCTCTCAAAAGCTTATTTGAAGATGCGACTCAACCCAAAGTTGAACCGGCGACGTCTGCGCCTCCTTCGTTGGCGAATGAAGGGCCCGGTTCATCGGGGGCTGCTCAAGAAGGCAGCTCTTCAACGCAATCAGGTGCCACCGACACGGCTGGCAAGAACCTGATCAAATTGATCAGCGTGGTGTCTCGCGCACAGGGGGAAGAAGTCGAATCCTGGTGGGGGCTCCATCCCCAGTTTCGCCGCGACCTTCCAGCTGATGAAGCTAAGGAATTGGCCAAGCACATGAACCGGGCGACCCGGATCGTGGGCGAGCGGTTTGCGGTTGTGGCGTCGTTGGCGCAATCCGGGACGAATCCAAATCAACCTGTTGGGAATGCCTAACCCTCTCTAACTGACTCTTCTGAGTGTTCTCTTTTACCACTTCAACATGTGTGTATGGTTGGTGAAGATCCTTCACCATTGGATGATGTCATCTTTTTGTGAGTATACCCTATGAATCAATCAACTCGTTTGTTGACGGAAGAATTTCGCAATCTTTCTGAGTTAGCTCATAATGTCTGGTGGAGTTGGTCTCCTGAAGGCCGGGCCGTGTTTTCTTATATTGATCCCACGCTCTGGCGTCTGACGTATCACGATCCCCTCAAACAGTTGCAGCGGATTGCCTCTGATCGGTTGGATGTTCTCGGACAAGATGTGGTGTTTCTTTCCCTGTATCGCGAGGCGATGAAGGCGTTTCATGCCTATATGGAGGCCAAGGACCACTGGTTTGGGCGAACGTATCCTCAGTGGCAGGATCGCACAATTGCCTATTTTTCGGCAGAATTTGGATTGCATCGTTCGGTTCCCCTGTATAGCGGGGGATTAGGAATTCTGGCTGGTGATCATCTCAAAGAGGCCAGTGATCTGGGAGTTCCGTTGGTGGCTGTCGGGTTTATGTATAGCCAGGCCTATTTTCGGCAGGTCGTGGATACCAACGGTTGGCAGGAAGCGGTGTATGATTCCGTCGATCCGATGATGATGCCGATTGAGTTGGCGCGGACACCAGCCGGGGATTTGGCAAAGGTTCAAGTTCAACTGGGTACCCGAATGGTCGCGTGTGTGATCTGGCAGATCCAAGTGGGCCGGGTTTCGCTTTATCTTTTGGATACCGATACACCGGAAAATTCACCGGAGGATCGTCATTTGACTGCTCGGCTTTATGGTGGAGATCATCGCACACGGCTTTGTCAGGAGTTGTTGTTGGGCATCGGCGGTGTGCGGGCTCTTCGTGCGGTGGGGCGTGATCCCGATGTGTGGCATGCCAATGAAGGACATCCGGCTTTTTTTCTGGTCGAACGGATTCGGGAACACCTCCAACAAGGGCTGTCTTTGCCAGAGGCGGCCGCTCAGATTCGCCAGAGTACCGTATTTACAACCCATACGCCTGTCCCTGCCGGTCATGATGTCTTTTCTGGAGACCTCATTCGTGAGCATTGTCAATGGTGGTGGGAAGAATTAGGACTCACGCAGGAAGATTTTATGGCATTGGGTCGTCATCCGGAATTATCACCGGATCAATTCCATATGACGACATTGCCTATCCGTCTGGCCTCGTTCATTAATGGCGTGAGCAAGGAACATGAACAGGTCTCAAAAAAGATGTTTCACATTCTGTGGCCGGAACGACCGCTGGATGAGGTGCCCATTCACAGCGTCACCAATGGGGTGCATGTCCCAACCTGGATTGCCCAGGAAATGGATGTGTTGTACCAAAAATATCTGGGATCGGACTGGCGGGAACGGTGTGACGACCTCAACATGTGGCAGAGGATGAAAGAGGTGCCGGATGAGGAATTATGGGAGATCCGGAAATTTCTGAAACGAAAGCTGATGAGCTTTATCCGTCAGCGCGCCAGGATGGGATGGATGGATGGGACGATGGAGCCTATCCAGGTGTTGGCGAGCGGGGCGTTTCTTGAGCCGCATGCGTTGACTCTGGGATTTGCGCGACGATTTGCTACCTACAAACGGGCCACGCTGTTGTTTTCAGACCTGGAGCGGCTGAAACAGATTCTGTTGAACCCGTGGCGGCCTGTCCAAATTATCTTTGCCGGAAAATCGCATCCTGCTGACCAGGCAGGGCGCGAACTCATCCATCGTATTTATCAATTCGCCAAAGCGCATCATCTGGGAGGCCATATTGCGTTTGTCGAGGATTATGACATGCATGTGGCCAAATTTTTGGTGCAAGGGGTGGATGTCTGGCTCAATAATCCCCGCCCGCCGTTAGAGGCTAGCGGGACAAGCGGCCAGAAAGCCGCCTTAAATGGCGTGCCCAACTTGAGTGTGTTAGATGGGTGGTGGAAGGAAGGCTATGATGGAAGCAACGGCTGGGCTGTGCCACTTCCTCAAGAACCACTTGGCGATTGGGCCCAGGATGACTTGGATATGGTCGGACTCTACACCCTGCTAGAAAACGATGTGATTCCGTTGTATTACGACCGTGGTGTTGATGGCATTCCACATAGGTGGTGCACGGTTGTGAAAAATTCCATTCGGACATCGGCTCCACAGTTCAGTGCTCGCCGCATGCTCAAAGAATACGTGAAGCGTGCGTATACGCCCTTGTTTTCGGAGGCAGGGAAGGCCAGAGACGAAAAGCTGGCCTGAATCTCTCAGCGTGTTCTGCAAATTTGTGTCTGATGCGTGATAGTCGACTCTTTTCGCAGAAGGCCATGGGACACTCGT
>JACDDF010000275.1 GCA_013817135.1 Nitrospirales bacterium | reverse complement strand
GCCGCATACCCTTTTCCGATCCCACCAACATCAATAGACATCCCAGGATGCCGCAACCACACGCTTCCCGTTTTTTCATCCAACTGCATGTTTGATAACTCCATCTGCGGGCGGAGCGCTTCCAGATCTTCCTGGGACGGAACCTGTCCTTCCCCATTGGCATCCCATGCATTGACCGCTGGACCAACGGCGACATTGAACCCTCCCTGCGTGAGCTTAGCCATCTCCAGCGATCGCATTAATACCTCAAACGTTTCCTGACTCACCTGGACCGGTTCCCGTCCCGCCGCGGCATTCACCTTCGATAATTCACTGGTGGGTATCCAAGTACTCATTAGGTGTTCAATGCGCCGAATTTCGGCCAAACCGGCCGAAACTGCAGTCTTGGCCGTTTCCTCATCCGATGCCACTCCAGTCACAAAAACCAGAGTCCCCATCAAATACTGGCTACGCTTGATGAGAGCACTTTTTGCCAGACATGCATCCAGACTGACCAGCGTGAGTGCAACAGAGAAAAAAACAATGGCAAAATGATTAAATGAATACTGATTCATAGATACAAATTCCCAATGACAGCCAAGCGCCTCCGCTATTCGTGGAATGAAGAACGCAACAAATGGATCATCAGCGATAGAAGTATGGGACCTTTGGATATGGAGCCACGACATACATCCTGGCTTGGTGAGTGGTAAGTTCCGGGAACGAGTTCACAACAGATTTGCCTTTCAGGGTTGTATCAGCTTCTAAGACTTCCTCCCAATTCGGATTTATCTGTGGAACCTCCATCCGGACCATCCGCTGGGTCCTGGGTGTATCAACCTTCAACTGCCATGTGCCTAAGTAGGTCAGTTGATTGGCGGGAATATGAAACCTCATCGTAACTGAGGACTCCGCCCTAAAAGGGCCTTCATTAAATTGCAAGCGAATGACCTCATAGTGTCCAGGGAGGAGAAATACCGAGAATGTTTGCGCCTCAGCTCCGACCATGACACGAGTTCGTTCCTGCGTTGAGACATGGATCACATCAAAAAAACGCAATCGAGCAGGAAACTGGCGGGGATTCGGCCCTATGGTTTCGAGGTCAATTCCCCCAAATACCAGTGATTGGTCCCCTCGCTCACCAGTTACATTCTGAGCTCCCATGGTGAAACAACCTGAAAGGAACATGCTCAAAATTGCGATAGAAAAAGGAACCCTAATCATTCCCCAAACAAGATGGCGAGATGCATAGCAATTTCGGAACATTATCTCACCTCCCCCTTGGCTTAGTTTCCGTTAATCTGTCGATCATATTTGGTCCCGGCCCCTGCATCAACCATTATCCTAAAATGGCAATTCCTGTGATGAAAACCGCCCACGCTTCGAGCCCTCATTAATCCTGTGATAGAGCCAGCCAAATGGCCCCTGGCTCAGCACGAACAGGCTGAAAAGGGCAAGGGCATCTACTTGCTGGGTTAAGAATCCGTTCGCCCTGCGTGCCGCGTCCGCTACTCGCCGAAAGGGGACTGGAGCCGCGATTGTCGTCTTTATGATTATACCAACCACGTTGGTATTCCCGATAGAATTGTCGCTGCAACCCCATACACGGAGTCTTGACAAATGAGAGCGAGTGAGATATTAATCTTCCCACTTAATAGATAATAATAATAGTTATCAAAATTAAATAGATTGAATAATAGCAATAAATTCCCAGTTTTTTAACAACCTTAACATCTAACAAATTTATGGAGGTGAGCCAAAATTACACCATGGTTAAAGGGGTCATAAAAGAATGTTCTGAAGCTCGATGTGAATGTGGGCAGTTGGTCGCAAAACTTGGAGCTACCGGAGTTGAGTTGAAGTGCAAACGATGTAAACGTCTAATTCTTATACCTTTCTCTACTCTCTCTGATTCCGAAGTCGCCATCCAACTGTGCGCTACGTCATCACCTATTAGCACTCCCTCATAAAGAAACCGGGAGAAGCTTGTCGTCTCGATTAACCTGAGGGCCTTTGAGTCCCACTCAATCTCAATAACCTCAGAGGACCCTTTGAGTCCCTATCCGTTGATTGGAGGAAATGCAATGAAGTCAAGATTGCTCATGGGGGCTCTGATAGCCTTAACATGTATGTTCGGACAGTATGGTTTTCAGAACATCGCCGGCGCCGAAGAACTGACGCCAGCCCAACAGGAAGCGGTTCGACAAGCGGTCCAAGACTACCTGAAAGACAGGTCCCCGGGCGCAGGCCAGCCACCGATGGACCAACCTGGGACCGGGGTTGCCCAACCGACGTATGCCGCCCCACCCACCCAACGCGCCGGGGAACCAGTTCGGGAAACTCTAGGAGAATTATCACAACCACGCACGCCGGACAAGAAATACGGATCAACCATGCAAGGGTCCGGTAGCCTGATCTATGCTCGGCCCTTCGTCTCTTCCCCCAAGGCCATCGTCGGCGGCTACATGGATATCGAGTACTTCAATCGCAACAATCAAGGAAACAGCTATTTCGATCAACACCGGTTAGTGCCCTTCATATACGGGGACATCAGCGACCGCGTGAAATTCGCTGCAGAAATTGAATTCGAGCATGGAACCAACGACATTAAGGTCGAATTTGCGACCATCGATTATCTGGTTCAAGAACCCTTTAACTTGCGGGCGGGCATCATCCTTGCTCCCATTGGAAAATTCAACCTCCTGCATGACGCCCCACTCCGTGATCTCACCGAACGCCCTCTCGTGACCCAACGGATCATCCCATCAACGCTTCACCAACCGGGAATCGGGGCTTACGGCACCTTTTACCCCACCGCTCTCTCGAAGCTGGATTACGAATTCTATGTGACCAATGGATTCACTAATGCCTTTGGAGGCAACGGAAATCCTAATAACACGTCCAATATCACCCAAACAAACGGAATACGCAGTGCGAGATCAGATAATACGAGCTTTGACAATAATAACGGCAAATCTTTAATGGGACGTGTCGCGTTCAGCCCCATTTTGGGAGTGGAAATCGGTGGTTCGGGATTTTACGGGAATTATGGCACGAATAAGGATGATCAATTAGCCATTTGGGCCCTGGATTGGACCTTCCAACGAGGCCCATTTGAATTCATCGGAGAAAGTGCCTGGGCTTACGTCAAGGACAATGATATTAATCAAGACGGCACTCAGAACGGCAATCCACGCAGAATGCAAGGGTATTACTTACAAGGAAATTACCACTTTCTTCCAGAATGGCTAAGCAGAATGGCCCCCACCTTCTTCAAGCCGGAAGTCTCTACATTTACCGCTGTAGTCCGCTGGGAAGAAATGAACCTCGGGCAGGATTTAAATGACAATACCGAGGCAGGGAGATTAGGTGAGTGGCAACGTTGGACCTTCGGCTTAAACTTCCGTCCCACCGAAGACACCGTCTTTAAAACCGACTTCCAATACACTCCGGTCGGACGAGTTGGGAATCAACGTATACACGACACAGCGTTTGTGGCATCCTGGGCCACATATTTCTAAGAGTTCTCTTTAAGAGAACAGGAAAACAGAGAGAAAAGGCCAACCCTTTTCTCTCTGTTTTTTATCTTCAACCAGTATCGAAATAAATGGACCACATCAGACCAGAGTTCAAAAGACCATCCCGGTTGACCGCCTTGAACATCGGGTGATACAATTCGATATTATTTTTCATAATGAGAATCAAATTCAAATAAGTCGAAATTCATTCTCGTTCTTTAATTTATCAATGTTGACTCTATCTTTTGCTTCCCTCCTTCGAGGAATCTCTATTTTGGCCTGCACAAACTTTATTTTTGGCTGCAGCTTCCTTTCCGGTCAGGACTTGATTGTCGATCGATACATGGCCTGTCCAATTGATTCCGTTTGGAATTCCTCATTGGAAACTCTCAAAGCCTATCCCGTGACTAAGAAAGACAAGTCTAACGGGGTGATCGAAACCGGGTGGCGGGTGGAATATGTGGAAGGGGCCAAATATGGCCTGTTCCAACGGGAAGGCATGGGCGACAAAGAACGATCTCAACTGACCATGACCATGGAACGCCTCGATTCCAATGCCGTGCGACTGCAAATTGCGGAACGGCGGCAACATTGGGGATTCCGTGGCGGCGCCAGACTTTACGATTGGTATCCAGTCGAGCCATCACAAAAAGCCGTGGATCACATTTTATCCAACTTAACCAAGAAGCTGGAGGCTGAAGGATGTTTCATCGAGTCCTGATTATCCTCCTCCTTAACGCACTCCTTTTTCTTGGTCTGGCCTCGGGAGGCCAGGCCCAAGACGAGCAAATCTGGGATCAGGACTTGAACCGATACCTCACGCCCCAGGAAATGATTCAGGAGGACATCTATCTGACTCCGGAAGACGCCGCCAAATTGACATCCCCTGAATCCGATTCCATCCGCTTGGAGGGCATCACGCTCACCGAACACCAGAAACGACTAATTGAGGATCGAATCGGATGGCAATTTCCGGAATCGACCTTTGATTGCTATATTGGAGAAACCAATGGAAAAGTCGATGGATGGGCCTTTATCCAACATACCATCGGTAAGCATAAGGCGATGACCTACATGGTAGGAGTTGATCACGATGGGGAAGTCACCAATGTTGAAGTCTTGGTATACCGAGAATCACGGGGAAGTGAAGTGGGAAAAAAACGATTCAATTACCAATACCATGGAAAAACAATTGACGACCCCATCCGTATCAACCG
>JACDDF010000274.1 GCA_013817135.1 Nitrospirales bacterium | reverse complement strand
TTATTATCCAAGCTATTATAGGTCTTCGTCAAAAATTCGGTGAAAGCCTTTCGAGAATAAATTGACCGGCATTTGAATGTAAGCCTTACCCACCTTCTTCTTTTGTCTATTGGCGCCGAGAGCACCGGCAGGTAGACTACGAACATAGATCGCAAGTTTCCAATCCTGTCCTACTGATATCTCTTCTTTCACTGTCCAGATCTATGTAAGATGCCATGGTAAAAGTGATGCTCCCCATTCTTGTTTTCCTGGCGGTGCTGGTCATTGCGGCCACCCTCTTGCCCCTTCTCAGGGTTGGTGAATGGTGGGTCCGTATTTTCGATTTTCCACGCCTTCAATTATTTTCAATTGGCGCGATCCTGGCCATAGGAGTGGGGTACCTGGTTTTCTATGCAGACCATGCGTTTGGCAAATGGGTATTCATCGGGCTTCTCGCATGTCTCATCTATCAGGGATTTCGGATGTTTCCTTACACGAGGTTGGCTCCCACGCAGTCGTTGGACAGCATCAGTCTTCCTCGTGAAAACCTCCTGAAAATTTTGACAGCCAACGTTTATATGGAAAACCGGAATGCACAAGGATTTTTGGATCTGATTTCTGCATCCACCCCGGATGTTGTTCTCGTGATTGAACCCGATCGGTGGTGGGAGACACAGCTAAGGAGCCTAGAGTCCACATATCCCTATACCATCAAGCAACCCCAGGAGAACACCTACGGCATGCTCCTGTACTCGCGTCTGAAATTACGAAACTCTGATATCCGCTTTTTGATTGATCCTGAGGTTCCATCCTTCTTTACGGAGATTGAATTGGCGTCTGGCGTGGTGATTGAACTCTATGGGTTACATCCTCGTCCTCCAAGCATTGGACAGGACACATATGAGCGGGACGCGGAACTTCTCATTGTTGGCCGGAAGGTCGCCCGGGCTCAAAAACCGACTGTGGTCACCGGGGATTTAAATGATGTGGCCTGGTCTGATACGACCACCTTGTTTCAGAAAATCAGCAGAATGGTGGATCCACGAATCGGACGGGGATTTTTCAACACGTATCATGCCAAATACCCGATCTTCCGTTTTCCGGTTGATCACATATTTCACACTCAATCATTCCGATTAGGTGAGATAAAACGATTATCGCCCATCGGGTCGGATCATTTTCCCCTATTGGCGGTTATAGCGTATGAACCCGAATACCCAAGCAATTCCAGCCCCTCCGAGCCGGATCTGGATGATCGTCAGGAAGTTAAAGAAAAAATTGAAGTGGGCACAAAACCATAATTGCCTGACACCTGTGCCCCTGAAGGTTTGTCAGGGGCACAGGTTGAGGGACGAGGATGCTCTACAATCCCCGCATAGCTTCCTAATTCCTTGGATTACCTTGCTTTCGGTTTAATCGCTAATTTATTCATTACCTTTTGAACTCCGTCGGCTCTTTTGGCAATATCCACGGCCCGGTCTATCTGATTTTGTGTTTCAACGAAACCACTTAACATGACCGTGCTTCTGTACGTTTCAACCTCAATTGGAAACGCATTCACCAGGTCATCGGCAATCAATGACGACTTTACCGATGAGGTAATCATGGCGTCGTCAACCGTGGTTCCCGCAGTCCGCCCATGCGGATCACTGGCACATGCTGAAAATGCAAATGCACATGCCACACTGAACACGACTAACATGGATTTGGCTCTCAGTGTGTTTGTGAAGGTGTTGGACATGACTATTCTCCCTTTTTAAAATGAAAGTGTTTGGACACAGCCTTGATGCCATTCAACAATAGACTGAGTCAGTATGATTCAAAGGGGAGCGCAACAGAATTGATAAAAACCCTTGATTCCTGACAAAAAACACCTTGTTTTTCCCTGTTCATAAGAGAAGAAGCTCTTCTAACGTGAAGCTGAAAAAGGAAGAAACGAATAATCAGTTACTTAGCAATTCTGGAGATCCTGAGTTTTGATAATGGGCCTGTCACCGTGAACGAGGGTAAGGTTTGTGCAAACCCGAGGCGATGTTAGGGGAACCGCAAACGACAAGAGGATTTCACGTCCCCCTGATTTATCCAAGGAGTTGGAAGAGATCGCGCAGGAAGAGGGCAAGACCGTCAGTGCGGTCATCCAAAAGGCGTTGAGGAGTGCCAAGCGAGAACGACTGAAATCCAAAGTTCTCGACACCCAGGAGTATTGGACCCGAAAGACTAAGAATAATCCTGATAATCGTGTACTCGAATGTGCTGATGCAGGGCAGGCCGAATGTATTGTGACTGGACGGGACAATGCTTCAGTTGAAGGACTATGGAAATATCCAATAAGTTTCCTTGCGAGAGTATCTCACCTCAGGATTGTAAGTCATTCATCACTCTGGCCTTCGTTTGTTCTTATCTGATCCAGGAGAGTTTCAACGGGTGTGGTGAGACTTTTGCTGCGGTTGCAGGCCTGACAGGCTGGGACGACATTGCCTCTGGTGCTTTTTCCTTTCCTGGCCAAGGGCACCACATGATCCATGGTCAGGTATTCCGCTCCCACCAGTTGATGACAGAAGTGGCACTCCCCCTTCTGGATCTGGGCCTTCCACCATGGAGTTTTCCGTAATTTTTTCCCGTTCTCGCGCTCAATCCGTATATGCAGTCGGACGGCGTGGCGGTGTTTATGTGGCGGTGTTTATTATGAAGCTGGGTATCGAAAATTTGGTAACAGGTCCTGTCGGAAGCTGGCAACAAAGCGGTGTTAATCTTTGTGGAGTTTGGAAGTTGGGGGTGTTTTCCTGGCTTCTTCCTCCAGGACCTTAGCGATTAGTTGTTCCATTGGTGGGATATCGTCCTGGGCCGTTTTCCATAGCACTTCCTAATTTACCCCGAAGTATTCATGGATAAGCTTGTCTCGCATTCCAGCCATTTGTTTCCAGGGGACCTTCGGATGTCGCTTCCGCACGGTAAGGGGAACCTTCTTGCGGCTTCACCGATAATCTCAAAGGCTCTCACCACTGCATAAATCGTTTTTTGGTCTTTGGCAAACTTATTCTTGGTCATTCCGGAAATAAACTTCGAGATATTTTGAGATGCCTCTTGAATATCGGCCAGATAGTCGCGGAATTCTCGTGCTCCTCTCAAAGGTTCACAACCTCATTGAGAATATGTTGGCCGATCAAGGGCTTGAGTGTGCTCTTCATGACCAAATCGACTTTGACGCCTAAAAGGGCAGACAAATAACTTTCCAATTGAATAAATTCAAACAGGCTTGGAGCTTCGGTAAAGTCTATGAGTAGGTCAAGATCGCTGGTCCTTCCTGGATTCCCTTGTACATACGAGCCGAACACACCGAGATAGCTGACATGATATTTTCTCCGTAGAATGGGTAACTTGTGACGCAAGATGTCTATATATCGCTGAAGGATTCGCTGTGTCCTAGGCTGTGAGATCCTTGCCATGACTCAAAATCCCTTGTTTAATTCGCGAACAATCCTCTACGGGTCCAGGCTAAGGCTACGTTCAAGGCCTATTTCTATCAACTTTACTTAGAAAAAGTAGACCGCCTAAACCTCTTTAGCCCGTATCTGATCCAGAATAGATTCAACCGGTGTGGTGAGACTTTTGCTGCGGTTGCAGGCCTGACAGGCTGGCACGACGTTGCCTCTGGTGCTTTTTCCTTTCCTGGCCAAGGGCACCACATGATCCATGGTCAGGTTTTCTGCTCCCACCTGTTGATGGCAGAAGTGGCATTCCCCTTTCTGGATCTGGGCTTTCCACCATGGGGTTTTCCGTAATTTTTTCCCGCTTTCGCGCTCAATCCGAATATGCCGTCGGATGGCGTCATCGTCACCTAGTGAGTAAAACTGTTCTGGTTGGGTCATAAGGGAAGGTGGCCTCTGTTTACAATACTTTATGCGGAGTGGTGACCATTGAAGTCATGTGCGGGTCAATCTGTTTTGGAAGATTGTAGCGCTTGGGTCGGCGCTTTTTAAAGACACAGGGGTTTTTCGGATCATAAAGAATCTATGATTCTGGCCTTACCCCTTATACGATGGGTATTGGGAATCCATCTGGGGTTTGCCAGTAAAAAATCGTTGGCAGGTGATCGTATCACACTTGTTTCACCTACTCTCATGCCAACGTGATTTTCTGTGTTGCCGGGTTTCGCCCCGGCAGGCGAGGCCCTTTTGTTCCGGCAAAAGGCCCCAAAACCATTGACGCCCCGTCTGGCCTCATTGGAGTGGACGGACGCCAACCTGCGGAGGGCGGACCAACTCGCGGAGTCTATCCTGAGTTTTGTCGAAGGGCTCACACAAGGCCCGCCGGCGGATGAGAGCGTCCCTCCTTGGGCCAGCCAGCAGGCGTCGGACTATGGGAGACGAACATTTCATTGATTCACATCAAGATAACGAGGAATCATACAATCTATACGATCGGGTTTTTATGCCTGGACACTGATCCTTCGCGGGGCCTCAGGATGACAATGAATAGATGGGGGCTCTTACCGTCAAGCGGTGTTCGTCAAGCGTCTGATAGGGGAAATCAAATTTTTAACTTGAAAATTCCCCGTTAGCTTGCTACGGGGTCCTCTGTCTTTGCTACCCTCATGAGGCGTGCAACGTCAAGATGAACAGACAGTGCGGAAGAGTTCTCATTGTGCATGGCCAATCCATTATCATATTGTCTTTCCGGTCAAGTCCCGGAAGGTTCTGTTAGATGAGGAAGTCACAAACATTATTAAAGAGACCGCCGT
>JACDDF010000273.1 GCA_013817135.1 Nitrospirales bacterium | reverse complement strand
TCGCAATCCCGAAGGGGTTCCGGGGTTCAAAATGGTCGTTGGAGGCGGGTTAGGGTCCACTCCGCGCCTCGCCAAAGTGCTTCATGAATTTGTTCCAATGGAAGAATTGATTCCCGCCACCGAAGCCATGCTCAAGGTGTTTGATAATTTAGGCAATCGAAAAAATCGAAGCAAAGCTCGGATGAAATTTGTCATCGATAAATTAGGGTTTGAGGAGTTTTCCAAACGATGGAAAGAGACCTACGATGCCATGTTGCAATCCGGCGCCACTAAATTTGGATTGGAAACAGCCCCGTATCCTGATGATCCTCCCTTAATGATGCCGACGAAATCCGGGAACGGCACATCCATCCAAGGCAATGGAAACAGCCAACCTCATGGCTCATCACTCCATGGAAATCACTCATCTCAAGAGGCGTATGATCATTGGTGCGCGACCAATGTGATCACTCAACGCCAGTCAGGATTTAAGACAGCGGCGGTGAGACTCCCCTCGGGTGATATCACGTCTGAGCAAATGTTTGCGCTGGCTGAGCTCGCCGAACGGTATGCCAACGGAAACCTTCGTACCACCATCAATCAGAACATCATGGTGCGTTGGGTTCCCGATATTCGCCTCCGGCACTTCTATGACGAATTAGTCGCTCATGGATTGGGCGACCCTGGAGCTGAGGGAGTAGCCGATATCGTTTCCTGCCCAGGGACCGACACCTGCGGACTGGGAATCACCTCTTCTAAAGGACTGGCACGAGCACTGGCAGAAGTATTCCCTGCCGGGAAAGTCGCAGGGGATCTGGAAGGGGTGAACGTGAAAATCAGTGGCTGCCACAATTCCTGCGCTCAACATCATATCGCCACGATCGGCTTACATGGAGTCGGCAAGCGCATTGGGGACCATGTCGCGCCAGTGTATGAACTGCACCTTGGGGGACGGGTCAACGGCACGGCCAAAATTGCCCAACTCATTGTGAAGGTCCCTGCGAAAAACGTCCCCGCTGCCGTCCAGCATCTGCTCGACATCTATCGCCGGGATAAAAAAAATGGAGAGTCCTTGTTGGCGTTTATTGACCGCACTGGAAAAATCCAACTAAAAGATGAACTGATCCCTTACACCATCCTTCCCACGTATCAAGAGGATCCACAATTCTATGTTGACTGGGAAGGGGATGAGGAATTTTCGGTTGAGGACCTCGGACCCGGCGAATGTGCCGGTGGGGCATTGGAGATGATCGACAATCGGATTCTTGAAGCGGAACAGGAACTGTATCAAGCACGCATTTTGGCTGAAAAACACCAATACGCGTTTGCCATCAACAAAGCCTATCGAGCCGTGGTGGCAGGAGCGAAAGCCATCCTTGTCACAGAAGGGATCGATCCGAATACGGATGCCGACACCTTAGCGGAATTTGACAAGTTGATTGTCGCCAAGGGGCTCCTGCCCATCGAATACCACAATCTGGCCTCTAAAGTGGGCGATCTGGGGAACAAGGACGCCTCGGCTGACCTGACACAAGGAAAAATCGGGTTTACCAAAGGTTTCGTGGACCTCTGCCGGACCGTCTCAGACCAAATCGGCCAGGACCTCAAGCTGGCTCCCGCTGAACTGGGACAAAAGCCCACTGAATCAACCAAGACGGCAACCACGCCACCTGAAAAGGAATCCTCCCCATCAGGTGTGCCCATCTACGACCTCCGGGGCGTGGCCTGTCCGATGAATTACGTGAAAACCAAGCTGAAACTAGAAATGATGGACCACGGCGACCGGTTAGAAGTATGGTTGGACGGCGGCGATCCTATTCGCAACGTCCCGGTAAGTCTTCGAAACGATGGGCACAATGTCCTCGAACAGGAGCCCATGGACGCCGACGAGCAGCATTTCCGAG
Source organism: Nitrospirales bacterium (assembly GCA_013817135.1). GTDB lineage: Bacteria > Nitrospirota > Nitrospiria > Nitrospirales > UBA8639 > Nitrospira_E. The sequence goes on along the minus strand of JACDDF010000273.1, from coordinate 2,843 downwards.
TGTTAGTGGAGAAAGTGGAACCGTAAAACGCCATGGCTCTTTTCCTCAATCCCCATCCAACTCCGGAAGAACTCGTCGCGGTCAATCGATCTATGGAAGCCCAGGCACCTCGAAAGATTGTCGAGACCGCGATCGCGGAATATGGGGGAACGGTTATTCTGGCCTGTAGTTTTGGGGCCGAGGATGTCGTTCTGGCCGATATGATGTTCCGTTCAAATCCAGGCAGCACCCTCTTTTATTTAGATACCGATTTTTTATTTTCTGAAACCCATGCTGTTCGGGATCGGATCATTCAACATTACCAAATACAGGATGATCAGATTATTCAGGTCAAATCAAAACTCAGTCCTTCCGAACAAGCGACACAGTTTGGGGAAGCCTTATGGCAGCGCGAGCCCGACCAATGCTGCTCACTGCGAAAGGTTGAGCCTCTCACTCGCATCCTGGCAAAGTATGCCGCGTGGATGACGGGTATTCGGCGTGATCAATCACCCACTCGTGCCAACGCCGGCATCGTCGAGTGGGATTCAAAGTTTGGCCTTGTGAAATTTAACCCCTTAGCCACCTGGTCATGGGAACAGGTCTGGGAATATATTCGCGCGAATGACGTTCCGTACAATGCATTGCATGATCGGCACTATCCCAGTATTGGATGTACCCATTGCACCGCACCCGTCATGCCGGGAGAAGACCCGCGCTCCGGACGATGGAAAAGTTCTGAGAAAACCGAATGTGGGCTTCATCGATAATCCGGCCACGTGACCATTCCGTCGTTCATGACTTCACATTCATTTTCCTCAATCAAGTAGCTATTGGAGACCATCAGTGAAAAAAATGGCCGTCATTATTACCAAAGGGGGATGGAACAACCTCTTCCAAGCCTGTGAGTGGATAGCCCTGGCAGCAGCCAGCGGCATGGAAGTGAGTGGCTATTTCCGTGACGAAGCAGCAGGCCGAATGACCAAAGACAAAATCAAAGAACTGACAATGTCTCCGGATTATCGAGGGCGAGAAGGCTTTGTTCGTGATCTTTTGAAAAATGAGAATAAAGCGGATCTCCCGAAAATGATGCAGACCTCTAAGGAAAAGGGAGACGTTAAATTTTCGGTGTGTAGAGATTCTCTGAAATATTTTGGAGTGAATGTCGAAGAACTCATTCCGGAATTAGATGAAGTGCAAACCGCAGAGGCCTTCTGGAAAGAAGCCGTTCTTCCCGCTGACCAGGTTTTGACCTTTTAACCCGGAATCATCGTATGGATCACCTGATTGCAAAAATTGGAAAAGGGCTGAAGGGTGCTAAGGATTTGACCTGGGATGAGGCCAAATTTGCTCTTAACGCCGTCATTGAAGGGCAAGCAACCGACGTTCAGGTGGGAGCGTTTTTGATGGCCATGCGCATCAAAACCGAATCTATCAGCGAACTCGCCGCGTTCACCACCACGGTTCGCAAGTGGGCGCCACCGATACCACTCCCACATGCAGAAAACATTGTGGACGTGCCTCTCTATGGAGAAAAACATAACACCATCCATGTGGTCGTCGCGGCAAGCCTTGTCGCGGCTTCGGCTGGCGCAGGACTGTTCATGCACGGCGTAGAAAACCCGGACGTCCCCTACGATCTCCCTCAAGTCCTTTGTCACTTACAGCTTCCCATCGCCCGTACTGCGGCAGAAGCCATTGAGCATGGCGCTCAATCGCCCTGGGTATATATGGACTTAGCCGGATACCATGCACCATTAACAAAATTGCTGGATCTGCGTCAGGCATTCGGTTTACAAAATTTGTCCCATCAGGTGTCCAGACTACTGAACCCTGCCAGGGTGGGCTCACAAGTCATCGGGATTTCCCATCCGCCATATCTGGATAAAATGGTGGAGGCCTTGGACATGCTGGGAGCGAAGCGGGCGCTGATTATTCAAGGAGTCGAAGGGTTTCCCGAACTGTCCCTCTCCGCGCCTTCCATGGCTCGTGAATTACGAAGTGGACATATTTCATCGTTGGTCTTTCGTCCCGATGATGCCGGATTCCGATCCGGACCATTTCAAGCCATGAGTTCAACCATCAACGGGCCGGGATCGGGCAACCCCGAGCATGAAGCCCAATTATTGACGCAGTTACTCGTCGATCGCCAGAAGGGCGACCGACGGAACTGGGTAATTATGAATGCGGCTTTACTGATGTATGCCGCAGGGTTGGCCTCCTCTCTGGCGCAAGCCACACCGCTCGCCCAGGAAACACTGGATTCCGGAAAAGCCGGAGCGTTCTTTACCTCCTTGGTCCAAGGACGCCCCCCACAGTCCAAATTTGTCGTCCCACCTGCACCGGCGGTGATGCCCGCATGAACCATATCCGTCAGTTAGAAGATCAAAGTGTCTATATCCTGCGTGAGGCGTACAAAAACTTTGATAACCTGGCCATGCTGTGGTCCATGGGCAAGGATTCAACAGTGTTATTGTGGCTGGCCCGAAAAGCGTTTTTTGGCCATGTCCCCTTCCCCTTACTCCATGTTGATACCAGCTTCAAAATTCCTGAAATGATTGAATACAGGGATCGCATCGCACGCGAGTGGCGGTTAAATCTGATCGTGGGCCAAAACAAAAAAGCCCTGGCCGAAGGGATGAACCACACGAAGGGACGAGTGGAATGTTGCACCGCCTTAAAAACCCAGGGCTTAAAGCAATTGCTGGATGAGAAGGGTTACACAGGGGTCATTTTGGGTGTGCGATCGGATGAAGATAGTACCAGGGCGAAGGAACGCTATTTCTCACCGCGAGACAAAAACAATGAATGGGATTTTCGCGATCAGCCCCCCGAACTCTGGGACCAATATAAACTTTCCTTTC
>JACDDF010000272.1 GCA_013817135.1 Nitrospirales bacterium | reverse complement strand
GAAGGTGTGATACGCAGACTTCACGCCACAGCTCCTAAGTCATCAGGTTTGGGGCATGATGACATGATTCCAATGGAAAGTTTTGCGCCAAATTCGTCACTTGCACAACTGCTGCGAAGGCCTGAGGTTTCATATCATCATTTGGCTCAATTTTTAAATGGAACAAAAGAGCATGATCCTGACGTGGTTGAGGCTGTTGAAATAACGATAAAATATGAGGGATATATTAAGCGGCAGGAACAGCTTATCGGGCAATTTAAAAAGCTTGAGCATCGTCATGTTCCAGATAATTTCAACTATGATGATATCAAAGGATTTTCCAATGAAGTTGTTGAGAAACTCAAAAAAGTTCGCCCTTCATCAATTGGGCAGGCCTCACGAATTTCTGGAATGACTCCTGCCGCCATTTCACTTCTCCTTGTTGCGGTGGAAAAACATAAAAAGGCCAGCTAATTCTATAATTTATTCGTCAGCAACAGCAAAAATCTGGTTTTGTTTTTTCGCCTACTCCCTTATTCATTAAGCCAAAAAGCAATTTCTCACTTTATGATTCATATAGTTAGGGATGTTCCACGTGGAACAAAGCGATCAACCATTTAATTTCATAGATCATTTTAAGCACGGGGCTCAGAAGCTTCGGCTTTCTTTCCCTGAGGCCATACTTGGTAAATTTGGTCTGTATTATGATGAATTGTGTCGTTGGGACCGGTCGATTAATCTGACCGGTCTTCGTACGGACATGGAACGGACCGTTTTGCTGTTTGTGGATTCATTGGCTGGGCATTTGGCTCTTGGAACCAAACTTGACGCAAGAATTGTTGATATTGGGACGGGTGGCGGTTTTCCGGGCATACCACTCAAGCTGGCTTTGCCTGCTCTTGATGTTGTGTTAATGGAACCCAGATCCAACAAGACGGCCTTCCTCCATAATATTATTGGAAAACTTGAGTTACCAAAAATTTCTGTTCTCCAGGTCCGGTTGGAAGACTTTCATCCTATGGTGGTGGATGAGGAAAAGTGTGATTTCGCCATATGTAAAGGGGTCAATGTAGACCATATCCTGCCGAATATGGAGCGTATTTTAAAAAAAAACGGGAAACTGGTTGTATTTCGATCGAAAAATATTGACAATTATTCTCGGCTCAATGGCATGGAAGTGTTTGAAGAATTATCCTATGAATTGCCGTTTGGGTATGGAAGTCGTGTGTTGTCGATTTTGAAATATGCGCCATAAGCGGGTAAATATCATGTTCCACGTGGAACTATTGCGAAGAATTTTTATGGGATTATCTTGAAACACACCATTGCCATTGCCAATCAGAAGGGCGGAGTTGGAAAGACCACCACGTCTATCAACCTTTGCGCGGCTTTGGCCATATCTGGAAAGTCTGTCTTATTGATTGATTTGGACCCCCAGGCCAATGCGACCAGTGGGTTGTCTATTGAGCCTCAAGGCGCGACTATTTATGAATGTTTAATGGATAGACGTTTGGTAGATAAAGTAATATTACCTACTGACATAAGCGGACTGAGTATAGTGGCCTCAAAGGGCGATTTGGTCGGGGCAGAAATCGAACTGTCAAATCTCCCTGATCGGCAAACTATTCTGAAAAGTGTGTTGGACGGGATTGTGGCTTATGATTTTATTATCATAGATTGTCCGCCCGCCTTCGGACTCTTGACTATTAATGCCCTTGTCGCAGCATCTGACCTGATTATTCCGGTTCAGTGCGAGTATTATGCAATGGAAGGATTGGGTCGTTTATTGGGAAATGTCGAAAGGATTCGGGAGTCATTTAATCCGGAACTGGCGATTCAAGGCATTGTGTTGACGATGTATGATTCAAGAATTAATCTTTCGCGGCAGGTGCAAGATGAAATTCGAGGATTTTTTGCAGATAAAGTTTTTCAGACTGTGATCCCAAGAAATGTGGCGTTGGCTGAAGCGCCCAGTCATGGGAAGCCGGTTTTGTCCTATAATGCCGCGTCTAGTGGAGCTAAGGCATATCTTGACCTCGCCAAGGAGATTTTGAGGAATGGAAAAGAAAGCGTTAGGTAAAGGGCTTCAGGCCCTGCTTCCGGAAAAAAAGACTCTTGTCTGGAAAGTGGAGCAGGATGGTCAGGCGGTCTCCATGGTTCCACTTGACCAGATTCTCCCGAACCGCTACCAACCCCGGACCACATTTTTTGAGGCAGAATTAGATGAATTAGCACAATCCGTCAAAGAGCATGGCGTACTGCAGCCAATTGTCGTCAGGAGAAAAGGCGATGGCATGTACGAACTGATTGCCGGGGAACGCCGGTTTCGAGCGGCAAAAATTGCCGGCCTGCCTACCATTCCTGTCCTGGTGAGAAATTCCAACGACGAAAAGGCGTTAGCGATCGCGTTGGTAGAAAATATCCAGCGTGAGAATCTCAATCCTATGGATGAAGCCAAGGCCTATTCACGACTAATGGGGGAATTTGGCTTAACTCAGGATCTGGTGTCCCGCTCCGTAGGAAAGGATCGCTCCTCCATCGCTAATATTGTCAGGCTGCTCTCGCTGCCAAAGGATGTTCAGGAGTATATTGAGACTGGGGTCATCAGTTTAGGTCACGCGAAGGTATTGGCGGGGCTTCCAACTCCGGCAGCACAACTCCAGCTTGCCCGCAAGATTGTTTCCGAGCAACTCTCGGTTCGGCAAATTGAGCAGATGATTGCTGTGCACAAAAAAGGCAAAAGCGCCAAATCAAAAAAAGAGGAACCCAATAGATTTCGTAACCTGGAAGAGCAATTTCGAAAACGATTGGGAACTAAAGTCCTGGTGAAGTCGGGAAGCAGGGGAGGCCAGGTCATCATCCATTATTTCTCCGATGATGAGCTGGATAGGATTACTTCACTGGTTTTGGAATAGAATTTGAGTGATCTAACGGGATGGCTTTGTCCCACGGGGTCTCTCCTTATAAGGTGTGAAAGGATCATGCTGATGGAAAATGGTGGAGCTGTTTTTATCGGGTACAGAGTCAGGTATGAAGGAATTGGAGCGCACAGTTATCGAGGAGGGAGGGGCTCATGTTTTTCAAAAAAAGGGAAGAAAATGGTCAGGATAAGGCAGAAATGAGTCAAGGTGAGGAGAAGGAATCAGCTGTGGTGGACGGTCCGGTAATCTCAGCCAGCCAGCCTGAATCAGGTGATATCATCGCTTTTGTTGGTGAAGAGGTTACCTTCAAGGGAACCATTCGGTATCAGGGCACGGTTCGAGTGGATGGCCGCCTGGAGGGTGAAATATATACCGATGGAAGTTTAATTATTGGGCAAAAAGCGGTCATCGCTGCCAAGATTCATGCTGGAACCATTATGTGTCAGGGGCAATTGACGGGGGATATTGAGGCCAAGCATCGCGTCAAATTGTTATCCCCAGCTGTCTTTGTAGGGACAATTACCGCCCCTCTTCTGTCGATGGATGAAGGCGTGCTGTTTAATGGCACCTGCAATATGCCCCAAAAAATAGAGCGAAAAGGCAAAGAGACCAAACTTGTGATTTCGGTAGAAGAAGCGGTGAAGGTGAAATAACGCAATCTTCTGCAAAAAAAAATAGGCGGCTGGTTCCCAGTTGGACATGGAGATCCTAGCGTGCTACCTGAGGGCTCTTTACTGGATGAGAGGAGGAACGATGTATGTGGGGTGAAAAAGACAAGAAAAGGGAATTAGGATTTGGGCAGGAATTTTATACATTTTTGGGGAAAGGTGTTGATTTTAAGGGCAAAGCTCAATTTGAGGGCACAGTGCGGGTGGATGGAAACTTTGAAGGTGAAATCACGATTGATGATACCCTCATCATTGGTGAAAGTGCCGTGATCAAAGGGACCATCACAGGTGGGACCATTGTGAACAGTGGCCGGATTGAGGGTGTCATTACCGCAAAATCAAAAATCCAACTCCTGAAGCCGGCGGTTCTCATTGGTGATGTTCATACTCCCATTTTTGCCATGGAAGAAGGCGTGTATTTCCAAGGGGTGTGCGATATGGGTACTGCTCCAAAATTAGAGGCACCTATCGACAATAAGATCCTCTCCAATGGACAAGGCAAGACGATTCCCAAGGTTGAGCAAAAATTAGAAAAAAAATTAGAAACAGAGCCGATGGGTCGCTAATGCCTGTCTCTGACTCCAAAAGAGTTGTCCTAGGGATGAGCGGAGGTGTGGATAGCTCCGTGGCTGCCAAGCTATTGAAGGATCAGGGTCACGAAGTTATCGGGGTCACATTGAAGGTTTGGGAGGAAGAAGATGAGTCCACCGTTTCCAAGCGTTGGCAGGAGCGGGGATGCTGTAAAGTGGGAATGGCCAGGCATGTGGCGGAGTTGTTAGGGATCTCTCACCAGGTCATCGATACCCGCGAACGCTTTCAGAAGGGAGTCATTGATGACTTCATTGGGGGTTATCTTGAGGGAACCACGCCTAATCCCTGCGTTCGGTGTAATGAACGAGTGAAATTTGGAGGTCTCTTCCAGGTGGCCGATGAACTTGGAGCTGACTATATTGCAACCGGCCACTATGCCAATATTAGACACGATGAAGTCGGGGCCCCCTTCCTGGTTCGTGGACAGGATGTCAAAAAAGACCAATCTTATTTCCTCTATCGTATACCACCCAGTTGGCTCTCAAAAATGATGTTCCCTCTAGGGGAAATGGAAAAACCTGACGTCTGGATGGAAGCGGAGGCCATGGGCCTACCGGTGGACGAACTCAAAG
>JACDDF010000271.1 GCA_013817135.1 Nitrospirales bacterium | reverse complement strand
ATTGTGGAAAAAGCGAAGGAGAGGGCCATAGCCGGGATCCCGATCTTATGACCTTGCTCCCCCAGCCAGGGTTTCCCCAGCACGAGAATCAGGACGGACAGCAGAGGAAGGAGGGGAATAAGGATGAGGAATGTCATATCAGGAGTACACCATATGCCCCATCCTCCTAAAGCCCGGGCGGAAGCGCGTTCTTGAGGAGAAAGCTGACAATGTGATCGCTCATCACTCCCAACACAATGACCCCCACTGACGTTGCACCGAGAGCAATCCGCACCGCCAACGGAACCTCACGCATGAGAGGAGGCTGCTGGGCTGACCGGTCACGAAACACCTTTTCAAATAATTTAAGAAAGTAGGCCAGAGTCAACAGAGTCGCAATCAGCACCGCGACAATGGCAAGATAGTTCTGCGCTTCCACCGCGCCAAGAATGATATACCATTTTCCAAAAAACCCCCCTGTTGGAGGAATCCCGATCATCGATAGGGCTATCACCACCAGGGCGCCCGACATCCATCCCGCCCCTCCTTGCAATCGGACAAGATCCTCAATAGTGCGAACCCCATACAGATGAATAATCGCCCCTGCCCAGAAAAACAATCCCGCTTGCATCACGGCATCATTCAAGAGGTAAAAGACTCCTCCGACAAAACCGGTTTGATTCCCGAGACTAATTCCCACCAGCACCAGCCCGATATGCGAAAGCCCTCCATACGCAAACATGCGTTTAATTTCTGTCTGGGACAAAGCCAGGAATGCGCCAACTAAGGCTGCAACAGCGCCCAACACTCCCACTAAAAACAGAATGGGAATCTGGTAGACCACCGCATGGGCTCCGAGCACCCAAAACATAATACGAATCCATCCATACAGGGCGACCTTGGTCACTAACGAAGCCAGCATGGGTGAAACTCGGTCAGGAGCATACGTGTAGGCATCCGGCAACCACCCGTGGAGCGGCACCAACGCCATCTTGATGCCCAGACCGATAAACATAAATAACACTCCGACAGCGATGGCCTTGGAGCCCACCAAGGGTGGCACCCGCTGCGCCAGATCCGCCATATTGAGCGTACCCGTTTCAGCATATAAGTATCCTACCCCCAGGAGATACAAGGAAGCTCCGAAGGTGCCGAGAATTAAATACCGGAACCCTGCGACAAGGGCTTTCCCGCCAGCCAACCCAACCAAGGCATAGGCACACAGGGCGGATACTTCTAAGAAAACGAAAAGATTGAACAGATCTCCGGCAAACACCATGCCGGTCAGACTGGCGATCAATAACAAGACCAGCGTATAAAACGGGACAATCCGGCTGCCGAGATAGGGAAACAATACCGAACTAAGAAATGTGATACACACTAACCCGACGAGACTTAAAGTCACGGTCATGACGCTGGCCAATCCGTCCGCCACCCACTCAATCCCGACAGGAGCGGCCCATCCCCCAAAGTCATAATGAATGGTCCCGTTTTGAAGAACTCCTGCCAGATTGGCAAAGGAGACCGGGACCATCGCAGCCAGCACACCAATCGCTAATGGCCGGCACCACTCCCGACGCCTGATACCGATTAATGGCAGACAAATGGCCAAACCGAGAGGTAATAGGAAAAGGATTACGGGAAGATGACGCGTCATTCCATCCTTTTGAGAATTTCTTCTTCGTCCAGGCTGCCGTATTTTTTATAAATGGCATCGGCCAGGGCCAAAGATACTCCCAGGGTGGCAACGCCCACGACAATCGCTGTCAATGTCAGAACATGCGGGAGAGGATTTGCATAGGCTTCAGGCTGAATAATTTCCGTAGTGGAGAGCAAAATAGGCACCGTAGCGCCTCGCTTGGCACTCGTCGTGACGAGGAAAAAAATTACACTCGTTTGCATGAGATACATCCCGATGAGTTTTTTCACCAGATTGTACCGGGTCACCATAATATAGATGCCCCACAGAAACAGCAGCACGAAGGCAACATAGTTGGGGCGCTGGAGCCACCCCCCAATCAACTCAAACATCATACTCCTGCTCGGTATCGTGATAGGCCAAGCTGAGAACGATAGAGATACCGGTCACCGCAACGTCCACGGCCACGCCGATTTGTGCTAATAGAATCCCCATGTACCGACGTGCGGGAGCATCCAAACCCGGAATTTCCAAATTGGCATAGTTGAGAAATTCCCCACCTCCAATGAGGCATAAGCCACCCACTGCCACAAAAATAATCAATCCGATCCCATCGCCATGCAACGCCTTTTCTACCAGGCGCCCCTGAGGGGACTTCAGCCCAAACACCAAAAAAGTCAGGATCATACTGGTCGTCCAAATGACACCGGCTACAAATCCTCCTCCCGGGCCGTACTGGCCGAAGAACAAGACGTAAATGGCAAACAACTGGGCCAGTGGAATGAGCAAGCGACTCATGGCCTGAACAATGATGCTGTCATGGATCTGTTTCATGAGCCTGGCTCCCTTAATAACAACGCACAGGCAATGCCGGCCGTAAATATCACCACGGTCTCAATCAACGTATCAAATGCCCGATAGTCCATCAGCACCGAGGTGACCACATTCGGCGTGAGCGTATCCGCATAGCTATTCTGTAAGTACACAGGAGAAATATGCACGTTGGGCGGTGAGGTCGGGTCGCCGAACTGAGGAAGATCATTAGCCGCTAGTAACAACAGAATGCCCAACAAGGGCAGCCCGAGCACTCCAGCAAGAGGAGGAGGGGGACGACGAAGGCGGCTATCCTTGGGAGCGGTATCAAACAACGTGACGAGGAACAACACGGTGCCCAACCCGGCCCCAATAACGGCTTCCACAAATGCCACATCCACCGCACCCAGCCAGGCCCAAACCAGGGACAGAAAGAAACTATACGACCCGAGAATAAACACTGAACTCATCAATTCCTTGACCAAAAATGTTGCGCTGGCTGCCGTCAGGACGAGGAGTAACAGCAAAGCAATATTCACTGAATACATCATGGGTCTTCCTTCGTCTGAGGTTTGAGGCCAGCCCGATAGGCCGCTCGAATGGTGGCATGAGCAATGACCGGATTTAAAAGGATGAGCAAGACCAGAACGACCAGGATCTTCAGCATATTGATCCCGAATCCCTGGTACAAAGCAAGGCCCCCGAGGACGCAAATCGCGCCGAGGGAATCAGTCAGGGAAACCGCATGGGATCGCGAAAACACGTCCGGAAGGCGTAGCGTGCCAATCGCAGCCACAACCAGGAAAAATACCCCCACTAGAATTAACCCGATGGCAAGAACGACCATTTAGGGTGTCCCTCGTTGCTCAAGAAATTTGGCAATGGCAAATGCTCCAACCAAGTTGAGAAGTGCATACCCCGTGGAGATATCCACGAACATCTCTACACGGTCATAGACTGTTCCCATCACAACGCCCAGAATGATGGCCTTGGTCGAAATTCCCGCTAACCCTAATACCCGATCAAACACCGTGGGACCCTGAATCACCCGGTACAGATACACGAGAATCAGAAAAGATAACGTGATTAACAAAAACAGAAAAAAATCAATCATCAGTGATTCGTGTCTTCCTGAAAGACCCAGGCAAGTTTGCGCTCCATCCGGCCCGTGGTGAGGTCCTTTGCTGCTGTATCATCTATCGCATGTACCAGAAATGTATTGCCGTTGACTTCAACGGTAATTGTGCCAGGCGTCAAGGTCACAGAATTTCCAAGCAGAACGATGGCGCCCCGATGCTTTAAATGAGACCGATAGGTAATGAGTGTGGGCTTAATGGGTAATGAGGGATTCAGAATGAGTTTCGTCAAGTGCAGACTACTCTCAACAATCCGAAGAAAGAGCCAGGGGCTGTACAGGACGACACGAACCCATGGGAAATTGTGGAAGGGAGAATTAGGGAATCCCGTATTTAGCCACGCCACTCCACAAGATGCCATGAATCCAAGAACGAGGTGAAAATTATCGTACTTCCCTGATAACACAAGCCAGACACTAAAAAGGGCCAAGGTGTTAGCGATAAACTGTTTCGGAAAAGAAGGCTTCATCCGGCGCTATCCTCAGACCAAAAATTGAACTTCTCGACTCAATGAATCCGATAAGGTAAAAAAAAAGCCAACCATATGTTTTTCGAATGAGGTATTCAAAAAACCTGGTTGGCATGTACTGTCTCCAGCCTATCGAAACTAACAAAATGCTGGGAACCCTACGGCCATGATGTAAATGACGTTTCGGAAAACCGGATGTTCTCACTCTCCCTACTCGGGCTGCGCCAAATACAAAGAGGAGCCTCATCCTTTTCAACAACCCGTAAGCCTCTGACCTTATACCAGGCACCCTCTTCCATCCACAACTCCGAATCAAAGGGATAGTTTCGTTTGGAATCCTTTAACCAATCTAAATAGGGCTTGCTGAAAAAGGCATAACGAGTTGATTCGAGCGGGCTTCTGCTTGTACAACCAGGGGCCACGTGCACAGGGATGGCCGTTCCTTCCCCAAAAAGCTTGCACCAGGAGCCCTCATGTATCGGAAACCCCAGGTGAATCAGTTGGCCTTTGAAGATTTTGTCCTGCCCTTTGGCGGGAAACTCCGCCGTGATAATCGTTGGGTCATGTTGGCGAAACAGATTCCGTGGGCCGTCGTCGACACGGCGTATGCCCAACAGTTTTCCCAAGAGGATCTGGGCTCGCCGGCGAAGTCGTCACGCCTCGCGCTGGGGGCCCTTATCTTACAAGAGCGCCTGGGCGTCACAGAC
>JACDDF010000270.1 GCA_013817135.1 Nitrospirales bacterium | reverse complement strand
GATTTGCAGGCACGCTGCAAAAGGCCATTGTCTCTACTCAAATGGGTCCCTGCCCGAATTGCAGGACAAGGGACATTCCGATAAGAGTGGACAGCTTCGAGTTCCCTGGTGACACAAAGCAACAACTCAGTTAAAATACGTAAGCTATGCTCCCCGGAGGTGCTCTCTCCTCTCTCTTTCCCCCTGTACTCAAAAGCCGCAAGTTTTTCATACAATCAGATTCATTCTGTGGGTGCGCGATTCCTCGGCTGAGAAACCCTGAGGCACAGTATGAGGGTGATTGAAACCTTTGGACCAAAAGGGATGATAAGGGCAGGGACCCGTCTAGGGGCTCTCATTGTATCCTTTCTAAATTTTCCCCTTGTGAATTTGAGGTACCGCCGCATTATTTTTCCTTCCTCCCCATATTTCTACTTATAAAAAAGCGGATGTTTATTATATGGTTTAAAATAATACCCATTTAAGTTTAAAATAAATTACATTATAGTTTACAAAAAGTAGATATTAACATATATTATGTTTATAATAAATTATTTATAGGGGAGCAAATATTATGAAGGCGAGGCATGGAGAGGAGATAAGAAGGTTTATTTTAGAAAATGTTGATGATAAACCAACTGATATCAGCAGAGTTACCAGTGAAAAGTTTGATGTTTCTCGGAATGCGGTCGCCAAGCATTTACGTGCCCTAATCAAAAATGGATTGTTGGAAGCAAGTGGCAAAACGAAGGATAGAGAATATAGCTTAAAGCCTTTCTTAGATGAGTTTTTCGACTATGAAGTGAGTACGGACCTAGAGGAGGACGTTATATGGCGAGACAAAATCCTCCCTTTGTTGAGGGATTTACCAAATAATATTATTGATATTTGCTCCTTGGGAATAACCGAAATAGTCAATAACGTTGTGGACCATTCGGAATCGCCAACCATGCTGGTTTCAGTGATTCAAGATTATAAAAAAGTGGAATTTAGGGTAATTGATAAGGGAATAGGTATTTTTAAAAAAATACAGAATGATTTTGGCCTAGATGACCCGAGACAGGCTCTTCTTGAGCTTACAAAAGGAAAATTAACATCTGATAAAACTAAGCATTCTGGCGAGGGAATATTTTTTACTTCGCGAATGTTTTCGAGCTTTAGCATTTCCTCTGGAAGCTTATATTTTTGCAGATCGAAAGAAGACAATGGGTGGCTAATGGAAACTAAGGTCAGAGAACATATACAAGGGACGATGGTAAGGATGACTATCAATAAAAATGCTTCTCATACCATGAAAGATATATATGATTTATACGCCTCAGAATTTAATGAATTTGGCTTTACGAAAACCCATGTTCCTTTGGAGCTTTTGCAATATGAGGGCGAGAACCTTATATCAAGATCACAGGCCAAACGATTAATGGTCAGAGTGGAAAACTTCAAAGAAGTTATTCTTGATTTTAAGGGAGTAAATTTAATTGGGCAGGCTTTTGCTGATCAAATTTTCCGTGTGTGGGCAACCGCTCATCCCACAACAAAGATCCTAGCATTTAATACAAACAACGAGGTCAAAGAAATGATTAATCGCGTTCAATCGAGAGAGAAGCTTCTTGATACGATGTTAAAAGGGTCCTCATTGGGCGATTTAGGAAAGCATGAGGATGAAGAAAAGCCCAAATCCTATTGAATTTATCCAAACCCGATCACTACCCAACCCTGTGGTTAACTGAAAAAGTAAGTCTAAAAAATTGAATGATAAAAAAATATCGGTTTGCCTATGTCATTCCATTATGCGAACAACCCAGGCAGCGGGGATAACCACTTCCTTTTCAAGAACTGAGTGGTTGGTAATGGTATACAGGGTTCCCTTGACCTCTCTGATTTTCCCATAACACCGACCAAAGAGTGGAGAGTCAAACTCTACCAATCGTCCTTGGTTGTTGGCTTTCAAACCCAGCACGGCATCTGCCATATCTACATATTTGCCCATATGCCTCCTACGAAATAAACGAAAGATACGAAATAACCTTCTCCCTCTTCCCTTTATTCGTTTAATTCGTTTTTTTCGTACCTCCCTCCTCACTGACAAACCACCGTTCCGCTTTTTGGCCTCCTGTTTCTTCAGGAACCATCCGTACCAACCCATATTCCAAAAGGGACCCTAATGCTCGCCCTATTTGCTCCCGATCACGATTTCCCTGAAACAGTTGGCTAATCTCCGTCCTGGTTAATCCCTCTTGGGAATTACGTAGGGCCAACAGAACGGTATCGGCTATGGAATCGCCGAGGGAATCCCCAAAGATAAAGCGGGCGCTGGCTTCACAATAGTCCCAGACCGCCAACGCTGCTCGAAGGTGCATGGCTTTGATTTCTGTCCCGCCATCTAATAGAGCATAGAGACAGGCCAACCGCATGACTTGGGCCTCGGCACGTGACGTGATGGCTCCCAATAATCCAGGAACGCCATCTGAAGCCGGTAACACGCAAAAAGAAACCCAAACGGTAGGAGGCAACCATGGCAAGAAAAGACGGGAAGGACCGTGGAATTCTGGAATACCCACCAAAAAGTGGTCGGTGGTTTGTGCGGGTATGGCTGAATGGACGGGAAAAACGGTTTCGCTGTTCGACCAAAAGCGAGGCGAAAGCCCTCTATGGCCGAATGAAAAGCGAACAGCTATCCGGGCGATACTTTGAGAAGCCGAAAACTATTCTTTTTCGTGATGTGGCGAATGACTACATCGCCAGGATTGACGCTCGCCGGAAACGAAAAGGAGATGATAAGTCACGGATCGACCGCTGGATTGCGGAGTTGGGAGACCTGGATATCAACAAGATCGGCCCACGGCATATTGAAAAAGTGCTAACGATGTTAGCCGAGGAAAGCTACCAGCCTGGAACGGTTCTCCGGTTCTTTGGGGTTGTGAAAGCCGCCTTGAATGATGCCAGACGATTGGGCCTCTTAAAAGAAAACCCCGCAACCAGGGTGAAACCGCCCAAGGTCAATAATGTCCTCGTTCGTTACCTGACTGCTGAACAGGAGGAATCCTTGTTTGAACACCTTCCAGAAAAATATCGGCCCATTGTACTTGTGGCGTTGAACACAGGATGCAGGCAGGGCGAATTACTCCGGCTAACGTGGGTTGATCTAGATTGGAATGCAGGAATCCTGACGATACGGGAAACGAAGACTGGTGATCCTCGGCGGGTTCCAATGAATTCCACCGTCCAGGGGTTACTTTCCCCTATGCAGAAATCATTCGGAGATGCCCTTCAGGATCGAATCTTTCCTCTGGATGCCCGTTATCTCAGGAGAGCCTTTGATAAGGCCGTAATGGCCTCAGGATTGGCTCCATTCAGGTTTCATGACCTGCGACATAGCTTTGCCAGTCGTTTGGCTATGCAAGGCGCGAATGACCGAACGCTCATGGCTTTGGGAGGGTGGAAGTCTCCGGCCATGCTGTCACGCTATGCCCATCTTAGCCCAACTCACCTCTGGACCGCGGTGGAAGGGCTAACGGCTTCCAAGGGTCAATTTTCAGATGGAACCGTGACTAAAACCGTGACTGACCAACCGGCAGGGGAAGAAGAGGATACACAACCTCTTGATATTTATGGTGAGCCGCGTGCGGCTCGAACGCACGACCCTCGCCTTAAAAGGGCGATGCTCTACCAACTGAGCTAGCGGCTCACCGGGTCGCGATGCTAACAATGGATTCCGGTGTTGTCAAACTTACAGTAGAGAAAAATACAAATGAGCATTTAAGCTATGAGCCCTTGCGTGATCGAATCAATGGATTTCTCACAACAATTGTATCTTCACGCTTGGAACCGGTTGAAATCATATCTATTCGACATCCGGTTAATTCCTCAATTCTGGCCAAATACCTTTTAGCTGCAGGTGGAAGACCTCGATGCGCCTTCAAGCCAGACGTTTCGGTTGTCCAGCCCTTCCATCGTTCATACACCGGTTCACAGCCGGCCAATACCTGCAAGTCACCTGGCATTTCCTTGTGGAGCTTTCCCTGATATCGATATCCCGTACAAATTTTCAATTCTTTGCAGCCATCCAGCACATCCAACTTCGTGATCGCCAATGAGGTGAGTCCGTTGATTCGAACGGCATATCGCAATAACACCATATCCAACCAGCCACACCGGCGAGCCCGACCCGTTGTAGACCCGTATTCATTCCCACGCTGCATGAGTTGCTGACCCATTTCATCCGTCAATTCTGTCGGAAACGGACCTCCACCCACTCTGGTGGTATAGGCCTTCGTCACACCCAAGACTCCCGTAATCGTCGTGGGACCGACCCCACTTCCGGTGCACGCACCTCCCGAGCAGGAACTCGAAGATGTCACATAGGGATAGGTCCCAAAATCGACATCTAAATGGGTTCCTTGCGCCCCTTCAAACAAGACACGTTTCTTACGCTCAAAGGCTCGATCCAGGACCAAAGCCACATCCGTAATATGAGGACGAAGCCGCTCACCGTAGGCCTGATAATCCTTAAAAATTTTCTCAACGGTGAACCCATCCACATTGTAAATGCGCTTTAAGAACGCATTAATTTCCACCAGATTTTCCTTGATCTTTTGTTGCAACACATCGGGGTTTAACAAATCCCCCATGCGAATGCCGACTCGCGCCATTTTATCGACATAAGCCGGCCCAATGCCCCGGCCCGTCGTCCCGATTCGCCGAGCCCCTTTCGCCTGCTCTGCCGCTTTATCAATAGCTTTATGGTAAGGCATGATGACATGG
>JACDDF010000269.1 GCA_013817135.1 Nitrospirales bacterium | reverse complement strand
GAGCCTTGCAATGTCTATTTTAAAGGTAAGCAATAAAACACGATAAAGTACCTCGTCGCATTTATTTGTTGTGGAAGGAGGTTGCCATGAAATCATTGACTAAATTTAGTGTCTTGTTATTCGTGATGAGCTGCCAGGGAGTTGTGCCGGGTTTTGCCATGGAGGAGGAACCGTTGGGTCAAACACCTGAGGTTCGACAGGAACTACAGACGAATTCGCCGACAACGACGTCACGGTATATGAATGTTGAAGGGAAGCTTCAGGCCATCCAGGGAGATATGTTTATCATCGAAGGGGCGTCAGCCGAACAACAGGTTAAAATCCAGGTGGGGAAAGATACCGCGTTTCCCAATGGGCAAAAAGAAATCGGGCAACCCGTTAATGCCCTGGTCTCCGCCCAGGATGGACATGCGTTGATTATTCAATGACAGGCAGCTCTGGATTTCGCAGACTTGGACGGAAGGTATGAGGTAGAATTTTATAGGAAGAGAACATCGGCGATGAATTTAAGGCATCCCTACGATGCCATGAATGCGGGAAGGGTGAACATTTCAGAATTATTCACTTTGTCACTTGGGGGAGTCACAGTGTGTGGTTCGAAGTGTTCGTCCTTCCGCTAATTTTACATTGATAGGAGCATGGTAACAAATTATTGGAGAGAAGGCCAATGATGAAATGTGAAACGTGCTATCAAGAATTTACGGCTTTTGATTTCGTCACTCTGCGGAACCTTTGCGAACATGTGTATTTGGATTCCCTCGCCCAGAAGCAGAATTCCTCTTTATTCAAGTCAGACAAGCCTGTTTCCCGGTTGAACATACACCAACCAGTCTGACCAGGGCCGCCAGCCCTGCAGATCAAATGGATTGGGGCATAAGAGGGAATGGGTTTGAGGGGCAGGACCGTCCGTGTGTTTGCTCTTCGGCGTGGTAAGAACTCCGAACAAGCGGGCCGGATTCCACATGCTGAAATCCTAAGGCCATTCCTTCCTGTTTGAATTCCTCAAACTCCTGTGGAGTATAGTATCGCGAAACCGCCGCATGCTGAAGAGTCGGCTGAAGGTATTGGCCGATGGTCAGAATGTCACACTCTACTTCTCGAAGATCCCGCATCACCTGCAGAATTTCATCGTTTGATTCCCCTAACCCTGCCATTAGTCCTGATTTTGTTCGTCCTCCCATCGTTTTGGCCCATTGAAGAACCTGGAGCGATCGCGGGTATTTCCCCTGTGGACGAATTGAGGGGAAGAGGCGAGGGACGCTCTCAATATTATGGTTCAAAATATCCGGTTTGGCCTGCATGACCATTTCCAGATCAGTCTGATGCCCCTGAAAGTCTGGAATCAACACTTCGACGGTGCATGACGGATTTTCATGTCGGATTCGTTGAATGGTCTCTGCAAACAGTGCGGCCCCTCCATCGGGGAGATCGTCTCGATTGACCGAGGTTACCACTGCATGCCGGAGTTTTAGGAGTTTGACGGCATCCGCCACCCGCTGAGGCTCTCCCCGGTCTACTGCAGACGGGCGTCCTGTGGTCACCGAGCAGTAATGGCAACGCCTGGTGCAAATATCTCCAAGGATGAGAAACGTGGCCGTCCGATTATTCCAACATTCCCATATATTCGGGCATCGTGCCTCTTCACAAATGGTATGCAGGCGATGCGTATCCATCAGTTGACGGATTTCCTGGTAATGGGGTCCCGGCCGGAAACGAACTTTGAACCAGGAAGGAAGGTTTCTTCTTCGGGAGGACTTTGCGGAAGAAGAGACGGGAGTAATTTCTGAAGTAGGGATAAATGTCATGAGCCTCTTAGAGTTTATGGTGACCTGTGAATGTGTCCTGAAACGGCCTTGAGTAAGGGATGCACTCGATAGGCATGTCCCATTCTAACATGTGAGTATTGGGATGCCTACTTTCTCGAAAAGATCTGCCAGAGCCTAGTGGAGCGAGGGGAATCTTGTAAACGATGAAAGCTGAAGTCAGCGAAAGGATAACAGATGGGCCGTCTGGTCAGACTGTCATGCGGGCTCATCAATCATGGGAGAGAAGTGGTTGGCCCAATCAATGGCTTCCACATAGAATTCTCGAATCGTGCCAGGAGAGAGTTGAAGTTTTTTGAGTTGCAACCACTCGCCTTTCTCGTAGGCATTCACGCTGCTCAACGCCGCTCCCATTGGTCCCTTCTCCAGGATTAAGGCTTCAAGAATATCGTCCGGGAGCGGAAGGGTGCCGACCAGTTTTTCCATGGAAGATCCGTACAAGGTTTCTAAGACCGAAAGAAGGCCCATGGTGAAATACTTTTCTGGAGTATCGGCGCCAAGTTGCTGTCCTAGTCCCTCACACATTTTCGCTCGCACCAAGGCGATCACCAGCATTTCCATCGGCTGGCCTTTCCCTGTGGCCATCACAATGAGGGAGGCCCAGGTGGGTATCCGGTCGATGCCGACCATACAGGCGGCTTGCTCAATGGACTCCACTCGCCTGGGAAGTCCGACAGAGGCCGAATTCACATATCGAAGAATCTTGTAGCGCAAAGACAGGTCGTTTCGGATAAATTCGACCAGACATTCAAAGGAGATATTCGGGTCCTGAATTTTCCCTAATAATTCCAGGAGAGCGACTCGATTTCCAGGAATTTCACGCCCGCGAATGATATCAGGCCGATAAAAGAAGAATCCTTGAAAATAGAACATCCCAAGCTGTTTGCAGGTCTCAAAGACTTCTCGTGTTTCCACTTTTTCGGCGAGGAGACGCGCGCGGTAATCCCGGAACTGTCGGGTCTCGTGTTGTAATTGTTCGGAGCTTTTTCCTAAGACATCGATTTTCACAATATCGGACAATTCCAGAAACGGTCGAAAGCGATCATGGAATACAAAATCATCCAAGGCAATGGTATAGCCCTGCTGGGAGAGGGAGGCTATGGCTTCAATCACTCGTTGGGTGGGTTCCACCGTCTCCAATATTTCCAGGACCACGCGGTTTTTCGGGAGAGCCTCACAATGTCTGTCTAATAAAAATTGTGTGGGAATATTCAAAAAAGCCAGGTGGGTTCCCACCACATGTTCCAGGCCAATATCGAGGTAGGTATTTAAGAGGACCTGGGCCGTGGCGATTTCTTCATTATGGATAATTGCTGATTCGGATTCACAGTTTCGATATAACACCTCATAGCCAATGGTCTTCAGATTCGGGCCTAAAATTGGCTGGCGACCGACGAAGATATTCCCGTAATTGGCAATGTCAGTGTTCATGGCTACAGGCGAAGAATAGGAACTTTAATGGTTGTAGAGATGGGGGGCAGTCTATGGTGATGGGGATTATTCTCATTGGAGATATCCAAGCTTATAGGGGTCTCCTGTCATTATTGTCGGCATTTCACAGGAAAGAATAGAGAAATCTTACAAATGCATTGAAGTCCACGAAAGAAAGTGGAAGGAGCTGGTCGGACCTGGAAATCTCATTTTTCTTAGGCTCGGGGTCCAGGATCCGGCGATTTTCCGTTCGTTCAGGTTGTTGAACCTACTGATGTTCCAGACAGTTTCCGGCAGGTGTTTGCGAACTTTGAAAAGGTATGAACAGGACGTGGCGTCAGAGGGAAAGGGGAGTCGATGGCGAGGGAAGATTCGAATTATCCGGCGAGGTGGTTTATGCCTTGACTGAAGGGCCTTCCACATGGAGCATCGGAGCCAGGGCCTCAACCCTGATAGGTCGGCTAAAGAAATACCCCTGGTAATGGTCGCAATTCAGAGTGGTGAGAAGATCGAGTTGCTCTTGATTTTCCACCCCTTCCGCGACCAGGGTCAGGGAAAACTCATGCCCCAAATAAATCATGGCAGAGACCAAGGCCCGGGCTTCAGGGTTATGGGTAATATCAGTCAGGAAGGAGCGGTCGATCTTTAACTCATGAATGGGAAAACGTTTCAAATAACTCAGAGAGGAGTAGCCCGTCCCGAAATCATCCATAGAGATCTTTGGCCCCAAGGCCATCAGGTGGTTCAAGGTTTCCACGGCCTGCTCAGCGTTTCCCATTAACAGGCTTTCCGTCAGCTCAAGTGTCAAATGCTTTGCATCGACTCCCTTGCTCTGTAAGGTCTCCCTCACCAATTCCACTAGATAGCCGGCAATGAATTGTTTTGCCGAGACATTCACCGCGACCTGAATCCATATCCCCTGAGCCTGCCAGCGCGCCAACTGTGCACAGGCTTCTTTGAGCACCCATTCACCCAAAGGGATGATCAGGCCGGTCTCTTCGGCTAAGGGAATGAATTGATCCGGAAAGATGAGCGTGCCGTCAGGTTTCTGCCATCGAACCAGCGCTTCGACTCCGATGATGTGCCCGCTCTTCACCTCAACCTTCGGTTGATAATACAACAGCAGTTGGTCTCCCTCGATGGCATGGCGCAAGTCCGCCTCCATTCGGAGGTGGTCCAGACTGGGAGAATTGAGTTCGCTCGAATAAAAATTGAAACCTCCCTTTTCATGAAAGTTTGCCTGGGCGCTTGCGGCAACGGCGCATTGGATGAGGGTGGTCAAATCTTCGGCATCAGCAGGAAAACTTGCAATACCGTTACTTGGGGAAATGTAGACCTCGGTTCCATTGGCATTGAATGGAGATTCCATGACCTTAAGAATACGAGACGCTAACTTCGTCGCGTGTTCGGCATGAGCCACAGTCGGACACAATAAAGAGAATTCATCCCCATCCACACGAAATAGGCTATCCAATTCACTCGAATCGGGTATTC
>JACDDF010000268.1 GCA_013817135.1 Nitrospirales bacterium | reverse complement strand
GCTGCTCACCTTCAACAGCAACGCCACCACCGCCCTCGTCAATAGCGCGCTTCAGCAGCTCACTTATGCCAATAGCAGCAGCGCCCCTCCTGCCAGCGTGCAGATCACCTTTACGATCAACGACGGGAACACCGGTGGCCAGGGCAGCGGCGGCACACTCAACGATACGGGATTCATCACCGTGAGCATCAATGCCGTGAACAATCCCCCAATAGCCGTTCCCGACACCTTTGTTGTTAACGAAGGCTCATCCACTATCCTGAATCTGGCCGGAAATGATCTCGATCTCGATGACGGCCTCGATCTGACCAGTATCACCATTGTCTCCGGTCCTACGAACGGCACCATCACCAGAGTGAATGCCAATGGAACAGTGGATTACACGCATGATGGCTCGGAAACCCTCACGGATAGCTTCACTTACACGATCCGTGATCTAGCCGGTACCATCTCGAACACCGTAACGGTGAGCTTGACCGTCACTCCGGTCAACGATGCGCCGATCATTACTTCGAATGGAGGCGGTGCCAACGCCAATATATCCGTCATCACCGGCACCACCGGCGTCACCGATGTCGATGCCATCGATGCCGAAGGCGCGACACCGATCTATAGCATCGTCGGGGGTGCCGATGCGGCCCTATTTAGCATCGATCCCACGACCGGCGTCCTCACCTTCATCACAGCTCCCGACTTTCAGACCCCGGGCGATGTGGGTGGCGACAACATCTATGACGTGATCGTCCAGGCCTCCGACGGCACTGCCGTCGATACGCAGGCCATTGCCGTCACCGTGACCCAAGCCAATGTTCCGCCGCAAATTTTCATTCCACCGCCGGACTCTTCGCCTTCACCAGCAGATCCCCCGCCGAGAGATGCCGGCGAAGAGACTTCGGGGGACCAGGCGCCAGGCAATGGGGGCAGTCTTGATCCCGGCTCGCCAGGGAATATCCCTGACGGCGGCCAGGGTTCCACGATCACTGGCGCCAAAGATTCGGTTACGGAGAATACTTTGGGACGACACGAATTGCCGGCTAAGCAAGAGGATGGAGAACGCGCGGGCATCGTGGGGATGGTGAGTGACATCTGGAGTGTGCTCGGGAAGCCCATTGACATGACAGCCTTCAAGGATGAAATCCGGTCATTATTGACCAGATCGAGATTCCTTCAAGACCTGGATCGCGTCCGCGACAGTGTCCAGGATATCGCGGCAACCGAAAAAACCTATGTGGCATCCAGCATTGCCGTATCCACCGGGCTGTCGATCGGCTATGTCGTCTGGCTCCTGCGCAGTGGGGTTCTATTGACGGCCCTGCTTTCGTCGGTGCCGGCCTGGCAGTTTGTGAATCCCCTGTTGGTGCTCGATGCGGCGGCGAAGAAGAAGGGACAAAGAGGGCAGAAGGGCGTAGAAGGTGATTCAGTGGAGTCCCTCTTTGAGAAATCCACCACATCTGCCGAGATGGCTAAGGAAACGACGGGGGACCCCGCTAAGGCCCCTCGAGCCCGGTGGTTCAATTGGAATAAGCGATGAACATTCTTTCTACAAAATCCCGTCTGGCCTTCGGCCAGGTCAGTCTCCTTGTCAGTGTGTTGCTGACAGCGAGCTTGTTTGGTTTGATGCCGGACCGAACCGAAGCAGTTCGCCAGGGACGTGCGGCCTTAGCCGAGTCCATCGCCGCCAATGGCTCAATCCTGATCACTCAGGAGGACGTTGACCGCTTGGAAGGGATTTTGCAATTGGTCGTGGACCGTAATGCAGACCTGTTGTCTGCAGGATTGCGAATGGAATCAGGGCTTCGCCTTGTCACGATTGGGGACCATGAGCAACATTGGCGGGACGACAATTCGGACTATTCTTCTCATACCCAGGTGACGGTCGCTATTTGGGAAGGGGAAGATAAATGGGGTCAAGTTGAACTGCGATTCACACCGTTAAATGACGAAGGCTGGATAGGGTTTATCACCGGGCAACAGACACAACTTCTGCTTTTCGTGGCCCTGATGAGTTTTATCGGCTTTTATTTGTATTTGGGAAAAATGTTGAAGCAACTCGATCCCTCACAGGCTGTTCCTGAACGTGTCCGATCCGCTCTGGATACGATGGCAGAAGGACTCCTGGTGCTCGACAACAAAGGGCAAATCATGCTTGCCAATCGGGCCTTTGCCACCTTATTGACCACGACGCCTGAAGCACTCTTAGGTCGGGAGGTCGGAGCATTTCCGTGGTCTGACATCGAAGGCCATCCGTTGGCACCGGGGACACACCCCTGGCATGTCGCATTGAATTCGGGTGAGGCTCAAAAGAACGAACGCGTCCGATTGACTCTGCCCGACGGCACACGGCTGACTTTCATGATTAACTGCTCCCCTATCCTTGGCAGCGGAGCCAAACATGTCGGTGTCCTGGTCAGCTTTGACGACGTGACGCAATTGGAAGAGGCTGAAATCGAGTTACTGAAGTCCAAAGAGGAGGCCGTTGCGGCCAATCAGGCCAAGAGCGCCTTCCTGGCCAATATGAGTCATGAGATCCGCACGCCGATGAATGCGATCCTGGGTTTCACAGAACTGCTCAAACGTGGCTTCGGACGTGACTCCGTTGAAACCCGTAAACACCTCGAGATCATCCATTCCAGTGGGAAACATTTGCTTGACCTCATCAACGATATTTTGGATCTCTCGAAGGTTGAGTCGGGTCGTTTTGAGATCGAACGGGTACGATTCAATCCCTATCTCGTGATCATGGATGTCGTCAGGGTCCTGGGTGTCAGGGCTCACGAGAAAGGCATCGAACTCAAGCTCAAGGTACCGGATGACGTCCCGGAAACCATTATCGGCGACCCGGGCCGGCTACGTCAGATTATCACCAACCTCGTGGGTAATGCGGTGAAATTCACTGAGCGCGGCATGGTCACAGTGACCGCGCACGCCAAGCATGTGGCCGGAGACATGCTCCAATTTCATATCGATATCGCAGACACCGGCATCGGAATGAATCCCGAAGCCACTGGCCGTATTTTTGAAGATTTTGTTCAGGCCGATGCGTCGGTGACCCGAAAGTTCGGTGGAACCGGCCTTGGATTATCTATCAGCCGCAAGTTCGCACGCGCCTTGGATGGGGATATTACAGTAGAAAGTCAGCCGGGAGTCGGCAGTGTGTTCAGGATCACACTGGATGCCGGCAGTGCGTTGGAGGTGACCTGGGTAAGACCGGAACAGGCCCTAGCTGTCGTCGATTCCGTCATGGTGCAGGAACACACCAACTGGGCCTTTCCATCGGCAAGAATCCTCGTCGTAGACGATGGTGCTGAAAACCGCGAATTCGTGAAGGTGGTCCTGGAGGAATATGGTCTGACCATCGACGAAGCGTGTAATGGTCGCGTAGGTGTGGAAATGGCCACGGCCACCGATTACGACATCATTCTCATGGACGTGCAGATGCCTGAGATGGACGGGTTCACCGCCACTCGCACTTTACGCGACAGAGGCCTGCAGATCCCCATTCTCGCACTCACCGCCAACGCCATGAAGGGCTTCGAGCAGGAGTTATTTGAGGCCGGATTTTCCGACTATCTGACCAAATCCGTCGACATCGATCGTTTCCTGGCAAAATTGGCCCAGTTGCTCCACGCTCAACCCATAGGTGAATCGTCCAGGAAATCCGTCCTGCCCGAGCCCCCGCAACAGCAAACCTCACAAGCAGAGGATTCCTCACCCATTGTTTCCAAGTTAGGGTCGACCAATCCGAAATTCGCCAGCGTGATTGCACGTTTTGTAGGCCGCCTGGACGAACAACTGCACGCGATGGATGCCGCCTATTCAAATCGGGATATGGAGGCCTTGGCCAAGCTGGCTCATTGGCTGAAGGGTGCGGGTGGCACCGTGGGGTTCGATGTGTTGAACAAGCCGGCTGTCGAACTGGAAGCCGCAGCCAAGGGTGCCGACCTCACAGCCATCGAACGGCACCTTCACCACCTTCACCTTCTGGCGACACGAATAGCTCTTGGGGATCGCGGCACCCCAGGACCGAAGGCAGTGGAAGTGGCCTCTGCATTGAAGCCTGTCGGATAAGACCTCGACACCCATTACCATCGCATGGAACCAGCCCTACCGACCTTCCAGCTCAACGGATGTCAAGGGGCTTCGAGGCGTCCATCCACAATCGGCCTCCATTTTTTCTTCATTCTCACCTTATTAACTTTATTTTCACTTTGAAGCGACCGAAAAATCTGAAAGAAGTCTAAGAAGCGTCTTGGACTGACACTGGGATACCGACATTTCAACCTTTGAAATTATCTCGTCATGGAAACAGAACAGGCAGATCAGAGAACACTCCAATCAGAAAATAGCAACGGGCTGCTTTTGGCAAAACCCGTTCTGAATGAATTGGGATGCGATGAAACCTCGCTGACTCAAGCCACGATCATGATGGTTGACCATGAGACGACGACCATGGAGATCATGCGGGCCTATCTGGAGGATGCCGATTATCAACACTTTGTGCTCGTGGAGGATTCCTCACGGGCCATCGAACTAATTGAAGAGCATCGACCGGACATTCTATTGCTTGATCTCATGATGCCGAACGTCCCAGGATTCGAAATCCTGCAGCAGGTGAGGGATCATCCCAAGCTGAAACAGCTTCCTGTCATTATCCTGACCTTTTCCTCCGACGCAGAGACCAAACTCCAGGCTCTCGACAGGGGTGCCACAGAATTTCTGACCAAGCCGGTCGATCCCAGTGAATTGAAAC
>JACDDF010000267.1 GCA_013817135.1 Nitrospirales bacterium | reverse complement strand
GCATAGCAATCTTCCGTATTCTCACGGAAATTTAGAATATCGATGTGATCCCAGGGACGCTTCACCACGGGAATCAATTTGGCCGGCCGGACATTGGCGTATAAATCAAACACCTTCCGAAGGGTCACGTTGGCGCTTTTGTGCCCGGTCCCGACCGGCGTCGTGGTCGGACCTTTGAGAGCCACTTTGTTCTTGGCGACGGATTGAATCGTCTTATCGGGCAGCAACGTGCCGTGTTTCTCGAGGCAATCGAGTCCGATTTCCTCATACTCCCACTTGATATCGACCCCACTGCCATCGATAACCATTCGTACCGCTTCGCAAATCTCCGGACCGGTTCCTTCTCCAGGAATCATCGTAATCGTGTGTTGTGCCATTGCTTACCTTTCTTTTTCAGCAAGGGTGAATAAATTGATCCGAAGTGGACCGGGAACGTCTCAATGGGTGGACATGAAAAACTCGAAAAATTTTCTTTGTGCGCGGTAGACTCTAGAAAGAAACTCTCAACCTTTACGATTTTGCCTTGTAATGGAACGGGTTCATTTCGTTGACTCATTCCTTATATTGGACGAGAGATTGCAAAGGCGGTTCCATCTGGATCTCCCAAGGAATGATGAGTAGGGGTGTGGTCCCAACCCGTTGCTGCACCTAAAGTTTTTCCCATTATCGAATTTGAAATATCCAGATTGCCTCCAGAGTTTATGGCCGGAATCAGTCAAGCTTCGTGCGCCCGCACACGTTGCCTACAGCTAGCGGTGCACCAGCGCACGTTGCTCAAGGATCTTTCCTGTTTAGTCAATTGCAGGAAATCAGAAAAAAGGAGAGTCGAACATTGTGAAGAGAGGGAAGAACAGACGAGCGGTTACGATTGACGCCGACGGTCCAGCATCCAGCGAGTAATCCCGAGTTGCTTTGCGGCCAGGGTTTTATTGCCCTCACAGTGGGCCAAAACCTGCTGAATTACTGAATCTTCTATATCGGTGAGCGTGTGTTCCCCGACCTTAAAGGACAGGGATATCTGGTTGGAGTCTTCCAAAGGCGATGGAGGCTGGGTGCTTCCTCCGGATTCCTGGAGTCTTGTTCCGCAACTCTCCTTCAGATCTGAGGGAAAATGGGTGCCTTCTATTGTCGATTCCTGGCAAAACAACACGGCCCGTTCCATCAGGTTGCTCAGCTCTCGAACATTGCCAGGAAACGCATAGTCCTGGAGAAGTCCCCTGGCCGAATCACCTAAGTTGCGAACGGGTTTTTTTAAGGCGATGGCGTATTGAACAAGGAGTCGCTCCGCCAACGGAATGATGTCTTCCGGTCTCTTTCGCAGAGGCGGAACGGTGAGCTTGACGACATTCAATCGGAAATAGAGATCCTCCCGAAATTCTCCTCTGACCACAGCCTCCTGTAAGTTCCGATTAGTCGCTGCCATGAAACGCACATCCACTGAAATAGGATTCTGGCCTCCGATACGTCGCAGCCGACGATCCTCGAGAACTTTTAAGAGTTTAGATTGGAGGATGAGAGGGAGATCCCCGATTTCGTCAAAAAGAACGGTTCCTCCATCACCCATCTCAATCAGCCCACATTTGCGACCCGTTGCGCCGGTAAAGGACCCCTTTTCGTGGCCGAATAATTCGCTTTCAAACAGATCATGGGGAATAGCAGGGCAATCGATCTCGATGTACGGTTTTTGTGCGCGGGAGCTGTTGAAATGGATCACGCGTCCCATGAACTGTTTGCCTGTCCCGGTTTCGCCTTGAAGCAACACGGTGACCTGCTCATTCCTGGTCAATTCCTGAACCTGTTGCATGAAGGGTTTCATGACCGCACTCGCGGCAATCACGCGGTTCAGAGCGTATCGCTGGGTATCCCGACCACTTTGCACCTGGACTTGTCGGGTGACGGCAAGGAATTCCGTGACTCGCTGCAGGGAGAGTTGTAAGTCGTCCATATCAATTGTTTTGGCGACAAAATCATATGCCCCTAATCTCATGGCCTCGACGGCATCGCGGACGGTTCCTCGTGCGGTGAGCATGATGACAGGTAGATCTCTTCCTGCTTTTCGGACTTTGGCCAGAATTTCCAACCCGGACATATGCGGCATGACCAGGTCCAACACCATGAGGTCTGGCGCTGTGCTGTCAAATAAGGACAAGGCTTCTTCTCCGGATGCGGCCGTATGTACGATATAGCCTAAGTCCGTCAGATGTAAGGCATACGCTTCACGAACGGACGGTTGATCTTCTACTAAGAGAATGGTCCAAGCCATGTTAGATCTGCTGTAAGAGGGGGAGCCAGATGGTGACGACGGCTCCTTGCCCGGCAGGACTTGAAATGGAAAATTGTCCACCGTGCCGCTCAATAATGTCCCGGCTGATCGTCAGTCCTAAGCCAACCCCTTTGGCTTTGCCGCTCGTAAAGAAGGGTTCAGACATTCGCTGCAAATCCCCGGGACTGATGCCAGGTCCGGAATCTTGGAATGCAATGGAGACGCCGTCTTTTCCGATGGTTGCCGGATGCATGGTGATGGTCAATGTTCCACCGTGCTCCATCGCCTCGATTGCATTGATGACCACATTCAACCATACCTGCTGTAGATGTCCCTGTGAGGCCTGGACCATGGGGAGTTTTTTGGCTAACTCCGTAGAAACATCAATGGTGCTTGATTTCAACTTTGGACTCAACAACGTGAGGGTATCATCAAGCAATGCCATCAAATCGCAAGGACGAAAGTCAAAGGTACGAGGCGGAATTTGGCCTAAGTAGGTCTCAAGAATATCATCGATGCGGTTGGCTTCCTGCGCAATTAATCGGCACCGGTTGCGAACAATTTCATCCAGTGTGGACTGATCGCGTAAATATGTGGCCAAACTCCCGATGCCAATGAGTGGATTGCGGATTTCATGTAAAATGCCACCCGCCAATTGTCCAACCAATTTGATTTGTTCGGCATGGCGGAGTATGCCCAGCATCCTCTCGCGTTCTGTCAGATCGGTGAGGATGGCGAGATAAAAACGAACGGTCCCATCCGGATCTTTGACAGGGCTGATACTTTCCCACACCACGAGCTCCGAGCCATCTTTCCGCCGATTCACAAAACGACTGACAAACGCCTGGCCGGCACTCAACGTGGACCAGATCCGGTCATAAAATTCTGGTGGATGCTTATTTGATTTGAGGACCGAAGGTGTCTGTCCGATGACTTCTTCGGCTTTCCAGCCGGTCATGTGTTCGAGGGCCGGATTCCATTCTATCAGACGTCCTTTGGTATCGGTCAGCATGATGCCGTCTTGTGCCAGTTCAAACATCCGATGAAAGAGTTGGAGTTGTGTTTCTTCCCGACGCCAACGTTCCAAGACCGTGGCAATCACATTGCCGACGGACAACAAAAACTCCTGCTCCTGTTCGGTAAAGTCCCGAACCGTTTTACAGTGAGCTCCCATGACCCCATATACGCGGTCTTGAACCATCATCGGAACACTCATGCCGGCGATGACGTGATGATCCGAAAGGAGTTTGGACGGAGTGAACCGGGTTTCGATTCGGAGATCCCGCACCAACACGGGCTGGCGTTCCCTAATGGCGAACCCGGCTTGGGATTGGGTGCCACCTTCAACGGTTAAACTCCCAATCAATCCGGGCCGCCAGCCAAAACCCGCAACCAGATACAAAAATTCATGAGAGTCCCGTGGAATAAGAATTTTACAGAGTTCAACCCGTAAAGCCTCCGCTGTCAATTGAACGGCCTCATTCATGATACTCTGAACGGGTACTTCGCTGACCGCCAGTTCGCCAATTCGAGCGAAGACAGTCCGAAACCGACTGGAGATATCCACTTCGGAGGCGAGTCGCATATGGTCAGTCAGATCCTGAAGCACAACGAGGACGGCTTGACGTTGGCGAAGGGGAACAAGGGTAAAGGTCCCTTCATAGAAACACTCACGACCGGCCAGATCGATTCCCTGGTATCGACGAGTCCATCGGGTCCCAAGCGGTTGATCGTTCCATGCCGCAGCGTCGCTGAGAATTCGTTCCCTGGTTGGAAGAGGGGAAGAAGACACATTTACGTTTGTACGAGAAGTTTCTGCACGGTTGGTCACGGTCTCGATTAGGTGACGGAAGCGATCATTTTCCAGGATCATCTCATCTTGGAAGATGACAGTCATACCATCGGAGATCCCATTCGTCAGCCACCCAAGCAAATCAGTAGTCAAAAAGGTTTGTGAATTTACCTTCCCTTTCTCTGCAGGTGACGCGTCTTTGGAGCGGGGATTATTTTTCATGCTTAAACCCTAGTTCTGCAAACAACCGCTGAATGGTTTTAACTTGGGCTAGGGACTTAGCCTTGGTGCATATTTCCCTGATTCGCACTATGCCAGCCATGAACACTCTAGCCAACTTGACCTCATACTTCAAAGCCCGGCATTTTACCCAAAGATTTATCCTGATCCTCGTCCTTGGTTCGTGACCGACATCCTCAGTTGTCGGAACCTTATTTCTTAATGGGGGAATAGGGAGGGACTCTTTGATTCCAGTGAATAGCGAGTCGCTCCCTTTGGGGTCGCGATGAGTGCGGGGCCTGGCCCGGCCGTGGGTATGATCTTCATGCCCAAGCACTGCATCTCATAGCCAATGGAGAGATTGGTGGTCCCATTCAGTAAGGAAATTTCAGACACCATATTTCAGTGTCTCTTGTTTGAGGCCACCGATGCCAATGCTCTGCTCGTAGCTGTGGAATATTTCGTGGTCAAGAAGG
>JACDDF010000266.1:838-4757 GCA_013817135.1 Nitrospirales bacterium | reverse complement strand
CAGCTGAAGACATTTCCCGAACCTTTGTGAACATCATGATGAACGGACTCAAAATCCCTTCACCGAAAGGAGCCGCCCGCATGTCAGGTCAAATAAAAAAAACTCGGAAGCGGACGGCACGGAAGGTATGAATTACGTCGCACTGAAAATGTTGTTTGGCGATCGGCCCAAATATCTCATGTTGCTGGCAGGGCTCACGTTTTCCACGATGCTCATTGTTCAGCAGGGATCCATTTTCTGGGGGTTGATGACCTGGTCGCAATCGGGTATCACCAATGTGAATGCCCCTGTGTGGGTCACCGATTCCAATATCAATCAAGTCGAAGAGATTAAACCGCTGGCCGATACGACGGTGAATGTGGTTCGAAGTGTTTCCGGGGTGGAGTGGGCGGTTCCTCTCTATAAGGGCGTCCAGCGTGCGAGGCTGCGGGATGGGAATTATGAACAAATTGCTTTGGTCGGAATTGAATCCAGTACGTTAATTGGTCGACCGGGTAGGGTGTTGGAGGGAAAGATTGAAGACCTGCGGTCTCCTGACACCGTTGCGATCGATCAATTAGGGGTCGAACGGTTAGGCGGGCCCGAGAGCATTCATCTCGGGACCACATTTGAAATTAATGATCATCGTGTCAGAGTCGTGGCAATCGTCAAGACACAAAAAAGTTTTCAAAATTTCCCCTTTGTCTACACGACCTACGAACGGGCCTTGAGTGTGACACCCGAAGAACGGCGAAAATTATCGTATGTCCTGGCGAGTCCAGTGCGTGGAGTCGGACCCGAAGAATTAGCCAGGCGAATTCATGAGCAAACCGGGTTGGGGGCATTTACCGAAGACCAGTTTGGATGGAAAACCATTCGATGGATTCTACAAAACACAGGTATTGGTGTGAATTTTGGCACCACCGTCTTATTAGGGTTTATTGTGGGGATGGCGATTTCCGGACAAACGTTTTATCTGTTCACGGTCGAGAATCTGCCTCAGTTCGGGGCGCTGAAAGCGATTGGGGCCAGCACAGGTATGCTAGCACGCATGATCCTTCTGCAAAGTTTCACAGTTGGGACCATCGGGTACGGCGTGGGTGTGGGCTTGGCCACGCTGTTTGGATTGACGGCTGCAGGCGGGGGGCGATTGCCCTTTAAAGAAACCTGGCCTCTTCTTGCTGGAGTGGCGGTGGCCCTCTTGTTGATCTGTAGTATTTCGAGCGCGATTAGCATTCGCAAATTAGCCAAACTTGAGCCGGGGATTGTCTTTCGTGGGTAATGCGGTGAGCCAGAACCCTTCGGCGACTTTCGACAATGAATCGGCTCACTTGCTGGTGCAAGCCAGAGGGGTGACGAAATCCTTTGGGGAAGGAGACACTCGAATTCCTGTCTTGAAGGGCGTCGATCTCGATGTGGCCCTGGGGGAAGTGTTGTTGCTGGTGGGTCCGTCTGGCAGCGGGAAAACGACCCTCTTGTCCGTGATTGCCGGCATCTTAGAAAGTGATGAGGGAGAGGTGAAAATTTTAGGAGAATCCATTCTGGAATTGTCCGGGTCTGAAAAAACGAGATTCCGTCGGGATCATCTGGGATTTATTTTCCAACAATATCATTTATTGCCTACCCTCACGGCGGTTGAAAATGC
Organism: Nitrospirales bacterium; assembly: GCA_013817135.1. Taxonomy (GTDB): domain Bacteria; phylum Nitrospirota; class Nitrospiria; order Nitrospirales; family UBA8639; genus Nitrospira_E. The sequence goes on along the minus strand of JACDDF010000266.1, from coordinate 3,133 downwards.
CGCCGTGCCGTTATTGATTCGTGGGGTACCCAAACAAGAGGCCTTTGCTCAAGCGGAGGCGATCCTCGGGAGTATGGGCATGGGAGGGCGGTTGGCTGCGTTGCCAAGCAGACTCTCGGGAGGGGAGCAGCAGCGGGTGGCTATTGCTCGGGCCTTGGTCGGTGATCCTCAGTTGTTGTTGTGTGACGAACCTACCGCGAACCTGGATGGAGAAACCGGACACCGTATTGTGCAGCAATTGCATGATATCGGGAAGCAGCCTGATCGGGGGGTGATTATTGTGACGCACGATACCCGGATTTTTGAATTTGGCGACCGCATTGTCCATATGGAAGATGGACGCGTGGATCAGATTCAACAGGGGCAGGAGGAACCCGTTTAAATGGTACTGCGGCGTTTGAGCTTTTGGATAGCATTGGCAGGTATTCTCCTGACGATTGCGACGTTGTGGGGAGCCAATAAGAAAGTGGCTCCGCCTCCACCGATGGAAACTCCTCCTCAGAATCCGTATCCAGTCACGGTGGCTGCGGCAGGCATTATTGAAGCGGTGAATGAAAACGTCCGGATCGCACCTCCGGTCCAGGGTCTCGTGACCAAGGTGTATGTCACGGTGGCGGATCATGTTGAGCAGGGAGATTCCTTGTTTCAGTTGGATGACCGGGAGTTACGGGCGCAATTGAAAACCAAGACCGATTCCCTTCCGTCCGCGGCGGCGCGGATCGCTGAGCAGGAAATCCGACTTCGGGATGTCCAGGACCAATTGAAGCGACTTCAGTCGGTCACAGACCGGCGGGCGGTCAGTGAAGATGATGTGAAGCGAAAATGGCATGAGACTGAAGGAGCCAAGCGGGCGTTGATTCGGGCAAGGGGTGATCTCCATTTGGCCCGAACGGAACGCGATGAAGTGCAAACTTTATTAAACCGTCTCACGGTTCGGGCACCACGTGCGGCGACGATTCTTCAGGTCAACGTTCGGGCTGGTGAATATGCCACGGTGAATGCCATAGAGCCGCTCATCTTATTGGGGGATACGGAGACCTTACAGGTGCGGGCCGATATTGATGAAGTGAATGCCCCTCAGGTCGTGCCTGGAAGTCCTGCGGTAGCGTATTTGAAAGGCTATACCGACCAGTCCATTCCTTTAACGTTCGACAGGATTGAACCGTACATTGTGCCGAAACGGTCTTTGACGGGAGATAATCGCGAGCGGGTCGACACCAGGGTGCTCCAGGTGATTTATCGATTTGAAAGGCCCTCGTTCCCGGTCTATGTTGGCCAACAAGTCGATGTCTATATCGAGCGCCCTGCTGAACGGATTTCGGGGCAAGACCAAAGCCGATCGGAGAATGGGGCTCAGCAATCTGATGCCTCTCGTCCGTTGTCTGAGGCAGGTGAGACTCAATAAGGGGAAACGCATGATCGCAAAGAAACATGTACACATGATGCTCATGATCCTTTGTCTGCCGGGATGTCTGGTGGGGCCGGACTATCAGCAGCCGGATCTCAAGGTCCCGGAAGACTGGAACAGGATGACCCTGGAAGGCTCATCTTCTCAGCTTCATATCACCATCGGGCAAGTGCCGGAGGCCGAGTGGTGGCGAATGTTTGCCAACGACGAATTGAATGGCTTAATTGAACAGGCCTTGGATCGTAACCACGATCTGCGAGAAGCTGCTTTTCGGGTAATGGAGGCGCGTGCGATTGCCTATGGGTCGGGAGCCGGACTCTATCCCAATGTGTCATTGAATGGATCTTATAGCCGAATTCGTCGATCGGAAAGCATTTTGGTGGGTCCGACAGGAGGGGCGCCTGAAGGGTTCGCGCCGCCCGGAGCCAATTTTGATATTTGGCGTGCGGACATCGATCTTCGATGGGAACTGGATTTATGGGGTCGCATTCGACGCGGGAAAGAGGCCTTTACCGCAGAAGCGTTGGGGGGCGAGATGAATCGTCGCGGTCTGTTGTTGAGCTTGGTCGGTGAGGTGGGACAATCTTATTTTCGCCTTCGTGAACTCGACGAACAAGTGGAAATTGCGGAACGGAACCTGGCGCTTCAACAAGACTCACTGTCGATCATCCGGAGCCGCGCGCAGGCAGGTCTGGTGTCGGACCTGGATATTAAACGAGAGGAAACCCTTGTGGCTCAAACGGCCTCGCAAATTCCTGAACTCCGTCGTCAGCGGGTTGTGCAACTGCATCAACTCGAGGTGTTAACGGGAGCAAATTCGGGTACATTGATGTTGTCTGCCAAGCCCTTACGGTCCGTGATGGTGCAACCAACGATCCCTGTTGGTC
>JACDDF010000266.1:0-828 GCA_013817135.1 Nitrospirales bacterium | reverse complement strand
CCTTAAAAGCCGCCAATGCCCGGATTGGAGAGGCGCGCGCCTACTTTTTCCCCAGCGTGGCCATCACGGGAAACGGAGGGTTTCTCACCAGCGAATTCGATCAATGGTTCAAATGGGGCAGCCGCAACATGGCGATCGGTCCCTCGGTCACCCTTCCCATCTTTGAAGGCTATACCAATTTGGCCAGATTAGAAGTGGCGGAAAACCGGTATCAGCAAATGTTGGAGGACTACCATCAAACTATTCTGAATGCGTTCAGGGAAGTGGCCGATGTGCTGGTCGCCCTGCAAACGCGCAAAGAACAACTGGCCAATCAACACCAACACGTGGCAGCCGCTCGGGAGTCGCTGGAGCTAGCGGACATCCGGTATCGCAAGGGATTAGTCAGCTATATCGACGTCATAGATGCTCAGCGCATCGTGTTGGATGCGGAATTGGGAGTGGTCCAAACCGAACGTGCGCGTCTCACGGATATTCTGTCAATCTTCAAAGCCGTCGGCGGCGGTTGGGAGGATGAACAATTGGCTCACCTGACCTGTAGAGACGTCCCGGTGGGGCGTCTATCCTAGATTGCCGAATGACGTGCGGTGAAGACGACGTTCCACCGGAACGTCGCTACAAAAAAATAACCTTTCTTGTTGCCTATAATCATTAACAACCTTACTCGATGCTGTAGTGCCGGCATGGTGGGACGCCTACGAAAAACGTAGGGGGCATCGCCTGCCAAAGTTTTCCCCCCTTCAATTGTCCTCATTCCGGCACGTCGCTGCCCGGAATCTACTTCAATGAATCCTAGCACCGAAGCCTCTCTCCCAATCGAAGTCGACG
>JACDDF010000265.1 GCA_013817135.1 Nitrospirales bacterium | reverse complement strand
CAAACGCCACGTAGATTCGACAACTGGAGGTATCCATATCCTGCGGCGTGTTGTGTGGTCCTAAGAAAAGGGGCGTTGCCCCGTTCTATAGCCTATAGCCGAAGCACATAGCACCTTTTTTTTCGTCGGACCAAGCCCACCAGTCTGACGTGGGACTGCTAAAGGTTCCAGCTGGGTGACTACCTGCCATGAACCCCGCAAATTAAAACCACGAGGAGAGCTTCTGTTTTTGTTTCATGGTTTCTACTAGACACATACCGTCAGGAGTCTGACTCAGATTTCGGGTAAGATTGAATTTTTGCAGCTCGGGAACATAAATCGACGGGCTGCAGGGAGGGGCTTCACGCTCTCTTAAAATTGTCCACTCCAATACTCACGATAACCGAACAATTAAAATTTCTGGGCGATTGTAATTGAAACGGAATAATGTCTATGAGGTCCAAGGATCAATCTCGGATGATAAATACAGTCCGTGTAATTTATGAAATGTCAACAAAAAGGTCTTGGAGTAAGGCGTTGAGTTAATTGAATTTCCTGTTATGCTCTGATGGAAGGAACAGAAAATATAATGTCGGACTCGCAGTGGTATCTCATTCATAGTAAGGCCCGTCAGGAAGACGTGGCGGAGTTGAACCTACGATTGTTGGGTGTGGAAATCTTCTGTCCACGTTTAAGGAAATTGAAGCCAACTCGAAGTAAAGCTCAAAGTGTGGGAGAGGTATTATTCCCTGGATATTTTTTTGTGAAAGTTGATATGAAGACCGGATACCGGAAAGTGACTTATGCTCATGGGGTTCTGAGGGTAGTTAGGTTTGGCGCGGAACCTGCAATTGTGGAAGAAGCAATCATTGACTCAATTAGGCAAAGAGTTCACAATGGATTTGTTCTCCCACCCCCTTCGACTTCCTTTGAATCTGGGCAAATAGTTCGTATTCATAAAGGGCCTTTTCATGGCTTTGAGGCAATTTTTGAGCAAGAACTTAATGGGACGCAACGAGTCGCGCTTCTTATGAAAACCGTGGCATTTCAAGGTCGTATGGTCCTTGATCGCGATTGTGTGGAGTTGTAATGGAAACTTCATTGACCCGTTTCGCCGTTGCGTGGATAAATGCGTCGAAATAAGACCTAATCAGCAAATTTAACCAATAAGATTTCATTTATACGTAATTATACTCATGTGTTTGCATTATTTTTACTTCATGCTTGAAGATGTATACAAGTATAGAAGCCTAATTTATCGTAATGAAAATTTAAAAATATTAGAGAACAATTAGCCATTTCAGGACAGTTTTTTGGTCAGGTTCAGAAATGGAATAAGGGATGGTTGTGTCGTGTTTTCTATTGAATTCCCGGTTGTCTTCCTTTTTTTTGCGGTCTGAGTAATTTCAGTATTTAGTTGGAGCGGGAAAACTTGCCGCCAAGGTGATTAACTCAATTAGCTGGGTATGGCGGCAGCTTGTCTATTTTGGTACAGGCGTTGGATTGGCATACCCAAGTCAAACACTGAAGTCGTTGTTTACTTCTGATAAATTTGATGAAAACGGCCATAATTACACAATTGAATTCTGACCTCTTTACTTTAGGGAAAACTGGCCAAGCCAAGCAGAATTTAGAATGACTTAAATAGGCGGTCAGATGAAAAACAGACTGACCTTTTCTTGGTTTTCCCATGCGTAGGAATGAAATGTTTCCTACTATTCTGTCCATGTAGTGGCCTGTACCAATGTGTACGGATTTTATTCTCCCTGATTGATAGATAGATATACCTAGTAATTGTGAGGACGTCTTTGACAAAGTTCTCAAGGTTGATTCTGTCAGGGTTTTAGGGCTCAACAATTCTTCTCGAGTCTGTTGTAGGCAAATAAATGGTAACCTCAGACTTTCTGGTCATTGGTGGTGGAATCATTGGCATTAATGTCGCCCGACAACTGAAACGGCAGTTTTCCGATGCGACGGTGACTGTTATTGAAAAAGAAAATCACTGTGGCGCTCACGCCAGTGGTCGGAATAGCGGGGTGTTGCACGCTGGTTTTTATTATTCACCGGAAAGTCTGAAGGCCAAATTTACACGCCTTGGGAATAAACGGCTAACGGAATACTGTGAATCCAAGCAGATTCCAATGAATAGGTGTGGAAAGCTCGTTGTTGCCAAAGATTGTAGCGAACACCCAGCTCTTGACGAACTTCTCAGGCGAGGAAAAGTAAACGACATTGATTTACAAGCCATTACCGAGGAGGAAGCCAAATCGATTGAGCCCCGTGTGAAAACTTGCCAGCGAGCTCTGTTTTCTCCAACAACATCAACGGTTGATCCAACTCAAGTTTTGCAATCAATGACCAGCGATGCCATTGATGAAGGGGTACAAATTCGTTGCGGGGTTCAGTATCTCAAGAAAACGCAGGAGGGCATTTTTACATCAGGCGGTGCCTTTAATGTGGGGTATCTCATTAATGCGGCCGGTCTTTATGCAGACAAAATTGCAAAGGATTTCGGTTTTTCGGAGAATTATAAAATTCTGCCCTTTAAAGGACTCTACCTCTACTCTGATGAGCCAAAGGGAGCCATCCGAACAAATATCTATCCAGTCCCAGATTTGCGGAATCCGTTTCTCGGAGTTCACGTCACAGTCACCTCGGAGGGAAAAGCGAAGATTGGACCAACGGCGATTCCCGCCTTTTGGCGGGAGCAATATTCCGGAATTGAGAACTTTAGCCTTCAAGAGTTTATGGATCTCACCTTAAGGCAAATGCACCTTATTGGGTTTTCTAATTTTGATTTTAAAAAATTGGCTTTTCAAGAGTTGAGAAAATATTCCCGCAGTCATCTCGTCACTTTGGCTTCGGCCTTACTAGATGGGGTTCAGCCAGAGCACTATATGTCTTGGGGAAGGCCAGGTATAAGAGCACAACTGGTCAACATGAAGGAGAAGAGCCTCCAAATGGATTTTGTTCTTGAAGGAGATGACAAATCCATGCATATTTTAAATGCGGTCTCCCCTGGATTTACATGCTCTATCCCTTTTTCAGAATATGTCTGTGAAAGGATTCAGCCGAAATGAAAAATTGATTCAGCTTAGTTGGTTCGCTTGGGCCATCAAGGGCCATCAATGTGCGTGGAGAGAACACTGAGTCCGAATGCGAGTTTGTAGATGAGAACACCTGCTTAAAGCCATGGCGTAATGGCCTGCTGCTAAAAACCCAAGCCGAAGGGCTGGCGGATATAGTGGAAAATTTTCTGATCGCGTCAGATCCATGGCCATCAAAGAATGGGGTTGTCACATACGGAATGGGAGGCCTTCGGAGTGGGGCTGTTGGCGGTTTTCCTTTTGGCACCTGGGTGCATTCTTGGCCGGGTATTATAATTGACGAGCAAATCAGAAAAGGGAAAAATTATGAAAGCCGTTATTCTAGCTGGTGGATTGGGAACTCGATTTTCGGAGGAAACGGCCTTAAGACCAAAGCCAATGATAGAGATCGGAGGAAAACCAATCCTTTGGCATATCATGAAAGTGTATGCGGCTTATAATGTCACCGAGTTCATCGTGGCTTTAGGGTATAAGGCGGAGGTCATCAAGGAGTATTTCTTGAATTTCTATGCTATCAATAATGATCTCACAATTGATTTAGCGAATGGTAAGACCACGATACATGATGGCAAACAGCCAAACTGGAAAATCCATCTGGTGGATACTGGAATGCATACGCAAACTGGGGGGAGGCTTAAGCGCCTTAAAAAGTGGTTAGGTGATGATGAAACTTTTTTGTTTACATATGGTGATGGCGTGGCGGACCTCGATATTGACTCAGTGATTAAATTCCATCATTCACATGGAAAACTGGCAACCGTGACGACCGTACGTTCCCCTGCCCGGTTTGGGCGAATCGGGTTTGAAGGAGACAGGATCTGTAACTTTCATGAGAAACCTGAATCAGGGGAAGGATGGATCAACGGGGGATTTTTTGTGCTAAATGGTAAGGCCATTGATTACATTGCGAATGATGAGACAGCCTGGGAGAAAGAGCCGTTGGAAGGTCTGACCAAGGATGGGCAAATGATGGGATATCGGCATTATGGGTTTTGGTCCTGCATGGATACGTTGAAAGAAAAAAATTACTTGGAAGAACTCTGGGAAACAAAAAATGCACCATGGAAAATATGGACCGATTAGATGGTTGGCCTGCTGATGTTCAGGAATGTGAGATTCTGACAATGGTGAAATTATATGTCGATGTCGTTTTTTCTTTGGCCCGCACGCTGGGATTCCGAAATGTTCCATAACTTCCATGTCAACGGCGGTCACCTTCATTTCTCGTTAAAAAATGGGGACAGGACTATATTTTGAACCACAATGGGGGATCTCGTGAAAATATTAATTACAGGTAATTTGGGCTACGTCGGCCCTGCGGTGATTCAGCGTCTGAGGGGATCTTTTTCGGGTGCTACCCTCATTGGCTTGGATATGGGTTTTTTTGCAAATTGTCTCACGGTTCCTGAGATGGTCAGTAGGGGACAGGTCGATATTCAATATTTTGCCGATGTTCGCAATCCGCCTGAAGAGGTACTCCAAGACGTTGATGCGATTGTTTATTTAGCAGCGATTTCCAATGATCCGATGGGAGCCTTATTTGAAGATGTGACGGCAAATGTGAACCACCATGCTGCCCATGATCTTGCCGTGAAAGCGAAGGCACGTGGTGTGAAGTCGTTTGTATTTGCATCGTCTTGCAGCGTTTATGGTTTTGCGGAAGGTGCTAGGGATGAAG
>JACDDF010000264.1 GCA_013817135.1 Nitrospirales bacterium | reverse complement strand
GCTTTGGCCTGATTATCAGCTGGATCTGCTGTTATAAAGGATATTATACGAGAATGAGTTCCGAGGGTTTGGGGAAAGCCACCACTGAATCTGTGGTGTTAGCCGCAGTTCTCATTCTGGTATGGGACTATTTTTTAACGTCGGTACTTATGTAGCGTTACCATTCTATGAGTCTACCGATTATCGTCAAGCTGGCAGAAGTAGAAAAAGCATTTGGAGAACAGTCTGTGCTTAAAGGGGTCACTCTGGATATCCCTAAGGGTAAACTTACCACGATTATCGGTCCGAGTGGTGAGGGGAAAAGTGTGATGCTGAAGCTCATCATTGGATTGATTCGCCCCGATAGAGGCAAGATCATCGTTGATGGAATAGACCTTACACGAATTAATGATCGGGAATTGAATGACATACGCAAAAAATTTGCTATGTTGTTTCAATCGGCCGCCTTATTTGATTCCATGAATGTATTTGATAACGTCGCGTTTCCCCTGCGGGAAAAGCGCACGGCTGCTGAACAGGAAATATGTCGATTGGTTCAAGAAATGCTCGACAGGGTGGAGTTGGGAAACATGGGGCATAAATTTCCTGCAGAACTGAGCGGAGGGATGAAGAAGCGTGCAGGTTTGGCGAGAGCCCTGGTGATGAGGCCGGAGATTATTTTATTTGATGAACCGACGACGGGCCTGGATCCATTGATGGCTCATGCCATCCACAAGCTCATTTTAGCTATGCAAAAAGCATTTGGGTTTACGGGAATCATGGTGAGTCACCAAATTCCAGAGATCTTCCCTATTTCTGATTGGGTTGCTATGTTAAAGAACGGGAAGATCATTGCTATGAGCCCTTCAGATGAATTTCAACAGACTGCCGACCCCGTGGTTCGTGAGTTCATTTCGGTCAATAATGGTAGTGATCTTGCTCCTGTCTGAGATCGTGGCTCCTAATGGTGGGTTAAGGAGTCAGTTTAAAATTTATGTCACGCCGAACTATGAGAATTATCCTTCCTGGTCCTTGCCGCAATAAAACATCAATTAACCTAACTGAATTATTATGATGGAACGTGGAAAACTTGAATTAATTGTCGGCATTTTTGTGTTGGTGGGGGTCATCTGTCTTGGGTATTTGGCGATTAAATTGGGAAAGCTTGAACTGGTTGGTGGGGACTTTTATGAACTCCAGGCCGAATTCTCTTCCACTTCCGGGTTGAAAAACGGAGCTTCTGTGGAAATTGCCGGAGTAGAGGTGGGCCGAATTAAAAACATCGGACTGAAAGAAGATCGGGCTCAAGTGGTCCTTGCGATCCAGGATGGGATCACGGTGTTTGACGACGCGATTGCTTCAATTAAGACTCGTGGCATCATCGGAGAAAAATTCATGGAATTATCTCCCGGCGGTGCTGGGGAACGCCTGGAAACTGGTGGGACAATTATAGATACTGAATCTGGGATTGACCTAGAACAGGTGATTAGTCAATTTATACACGGCAATGTGGAATGATACTCGTTTAGCGAAATAGAGGTGGAGGAATATGCAAAAGGAATTGGTTCGGAAGCCTGAATCAACGATGAAGATGGGAGCAAATGCATCTCGAAGGTTTCAGTGTAGAAACTCTTCAAGAAACGTGGCGGTTATTCTTCTTGGTTGGGTGGTAGTTTCTCTTGCCTGTTTGACTGGCGCATGGGGAGGAGGTACTCCAACGGGAGCGGTCAAGGAGACCGTTGATCAGGTATTTGTGGTGCTGAGGGATCAAGCGTTGAAGGATCCTGGGAGAGAGATGGAGCGGCGCGCGAAGCTGGAAGAAATCATTGGTCGGCGATTTGACTATGCCGAAATGGCCAAGCGCACCCTGGCTGCTCAATGGAGGGGGTTAAGTCCAGAGCAGCAACAAGAATTTGTGGCCTTATTTCAGCAGTTTTTGGCTAATTCCTATGTCGGCAATGTAGACGGATATTCGGGTGAGCAAGTAGAGTACTTGAAAGAGCGCGAAAAGGGGGAATTCGCCGAAGTGCAAACCAAAGTGGTGTCTCCCAAAGTGCAAATACCTTTGGACTATCGTCTGTTGCAAAAAAATGGGGAGTGGCGGGTGTATGACGTGGTAATTGATGGAGTGAGCTTGATGAAAAATTACCGCGGACAATTTTCTCGTATTATTAACTCCTCATCCTTTGAAGCCCTCCTCGAAAAACTGCGTTCAAAAGCCGACCTGGGGACTTCGTCCTAAGGAGTCGGCTTTGTGATATCGTTTCGTTTGTGGGGGCGGGCGATGCTGTGCCTGGCCGTAAGCGTAAGCGGCGCTATCCTTCCCTCATCCCTCGTCCTGGCCGAAAATTCATTTTTTGTGGTTCCTGCCTTTTCTACTTCAAAAAATGACGGGCAAGATTTTGGGCTGATTGCGCCGATGTTGAATTCGGATGTGGAAGGTAACCTCCGCTCTCTCTTTGCCCCGATGCTGATTCACAATTCGTTTTTAGGGGTGCGGGGAACCTTGAATTATTTTCATTATTGGTCAGGTGGGAGCCAAATGGAGGCGGTCGGTTCCTATACCGAGGAGATTGAGAGAAAGCTCAAGTTTCGTTACCAGGACCCCGGGTTTATCGAAGGATTGTTCTTTGTCGATATTGGGGCACAGTTTTTTAAAAATGCCACCAAGCGGTTTTATGGCTTAGGGCAAACCACTCCCAAAGATGATGAAACGAATTATACCGGTCGTGAAATTCAAGTCCATTGGAATTTTGGAATCCATATAAATGACGTGACGCGCTTGTCGGTCAATCAAAGGTTTCGGGATGTTGAAATTCAACCGGGAGGCGTGGATGATGAGCCATATACTAAGGATCGGTTTCAGGGGGCTCCGGGCATTAAAGGGGCGACGATTGTGGCTCACCGCCTCGTGTTTCAATATGACTCCCGGGATAACCTCAATACCCCAACAGCAGGGACTCGCTTTGAAGCGTTTGGGGAGTTGGCGCAAAACTTTGATCACGGGAAGGAAGACGATCTGTTGTATTTTCGGTCAGGATTTGAGCTCAGGAAACTGGTTCCGAGTCCCTCAAAGCGGTATATTTTTGTGGCCAGGGCTATGCTGCAATTAAGCTTTGGCGATGGGATACCCTTTTACGAACAAAGTTCCTTGGGAGGAGAGGAAACCCTGAGAGGATATGGAAGGGATCGATTTATTGATAAACATATGGTGGCGTTTAATGCGGAAGAGCGCATTCATCTATTTGGCATGAAGATGTTTAACGTCAATATTGAATTGGAAATGGTGCCCTTTGTGGATATGGGGAGGACCTATCAAGATTTCAAATTCCGCCAATTTAATGAGTGGGAAATTACGCCTGGAATAGGATTCCGAGCCAATGTCCGCCCCAACGTCTTGGCCAGGGTGGATTGGGGGTACAGTAGGGATGGTGGAGCGGTGTTTGCCGGACTCAACTATCCTTTCTGATACAGATAATGGTCGATCTGCTATCCAGCGCAAGCCGTGCTGATGAGATCCAAGAATATGAATCATTATGTGGGTATAAGGGTACTCTCTCTAATGATAGGTGTTCTCTCTCTGCCTTGTGGGGCATTGCGGGGTGAGGATTTAATTGATCAGCAATATCCCGAGGATCTCGAAAGAGAGCTCGCGAGCTTGGTGATGGAAGGGGCAGCAAATTCAACTGACTTGACGCGTTTGCTTCGGTTGGCCGGTTTGTATTTGGATCTGGGCTACGGGTTGTACGTTGATCGGGAGCAAAAGTTAGCGGCTTTTCAGGAGGGAGCCCGGGTTGCCCAAAAAGCCTTGGATCTTCGTGAGTCTTCTGCGGATACCCATTTTTTGTATGCTGCCAATCTTGGGAGTGCTGCGGAGTTGGAGGGTTTGGTAGCGGCGGCATTGACGATTAAGAAGTTAAAGGAACATGTGCATCGGCTGTTGGAACTTGATCCGCAAAATGTTCAGGCTCACCATATGTTAGGGCGAATGTATGAGGAATTGCCTTGGGTGTTAGGAGGCGATCAAGAGGCTGCAGTTGAGCACCTCCTGAAAGCCGTCTCTCTTGATGATCACTATGCTCCTGCCCGATTGGATCTTGGAAAGTGGTATTTGAAACATGGGCATCCTCAGGAGGCGGCGAAGGAATTCCTTAAAGTGCTTGAAATGCCTCCTCTTAAGAAACAATGGATTTGGGAACGTATTCATCGACCTCAAGCGCAAATTTTGTTGAGACAGATAGGTGTTTCTGAATCCCCTGGCCCTCCCGGGTGAAGAAAGAGCCTCGTGACAACCCTTATGCAGTAGTCTCCAATCCGTCAATGAGGGGTCCATCAGCTGGCGTTCTGAGTCCGGCCATCAATCGTTGTAAATAATTGCAGACGAGCCTTCTGCAGAAGGTCCGCCGCTTGGGTATCACTGAGCTGATGCATGATCGCCACGAGTATGGCAAACGTGACTCCGGGGTTCAACGGCACCGGTGGCCTGCGGGAGTGATTTCAGCTTGTCATTCGGCGTCATCATCGTTTCGTAGCGAGAGATCTTGCGTGCTTTGTCCTTCGGATCGGTCCAGGTCTCCGGAAGGACGCAGAACCGATAAAAGTTTAAACAGGGCGTGAAGGACGCCTGATTGAAGGAATTCATGAATCAAGTTATGGAATTCCGGTTTCACCCCTTGCGTACTGGCGGATGTTCCCCTTCGTATAGCGGAATAACTACTTAGGGCTTGCTGAAAAAGGCATAACGAGTTGATTCGAGCGGGCTTCTGCTTGTACAACCAGGGGCCACGTGCACAGG
>JACDDF010000263.1 GCA_013817135.1 Nitrospirales bacterium | reverse complement strand
ATTAGCTCTTTTCTGCTAACGTTCCTAGAAATAAAATCGCTAACCCGAATTTTTTCTTTTGTGGTTTATCTTCATTATCCCTTTCCCGGGTTCCTATATCATGGTGGGTGGTGGGTTTTGTCGATTGGGAAGCACGAACTTTTTCTAGAGGATGGATCTTTGATGCCATTTGGGTGGGGTGAGTACTTTGCCCGTTGATGGATTGCGTGGAGGGAGGCATGGGCAATGTTCTGGCTTGTCCTTCATTTAGGAAGAATGCGACCGAGAGGGCCAGGCCTGTGAGGCATAGAAGACGACATGTTCTTGTGGTCGGTTGCTGACGAATCTTTTCCATTCTTGAGCCCTCCGTTCCGCCTCTGGTGCGGTGCGGGTTGGTTGGGAAATGCCTGGCCCTGTATCGGCATTCCTTTTTTAAACCTTGCGGGGGGCACCGTGGTGATTCTTTCTTGAAATTGGTGTGAATTGCGGTTTGGCATTCGGAATCGGATCAATCCCGAGTGGGGTGAGAGAGTCTTCGCGATCTGACCGACAGGAAGGATGGCTACAACGTCATCCAATTTTCCAGAGCAGAATCAAGGTCAATGCCGACTTGTTCGGGAGCGAGGACCCGAACAATTTCTGGCCGTGGTCCATGAGAGGAAAGTACAGAGAAGTTGAACGGGATTGGTTCGGGCAAGGGTTGATGAATGGCGTCCTGGATAAGGAGGATCGTGGGTTGAAGCAGATTATCTCTGGAGTTCGCTGTGACGATTCCCCTTTCGCCGGTGCTCAATTCCACCAGGGCATAGGTGGGATAGATTCCGATAAGATTAATGAAGGTCGCCACTAACTCGCCATCTATTAGCCCTTTCCTGCCTTGTTGATACAACGTTTGGAGCGCGATTCTGACCGGGAGAGGATTGCCTGTGTGGTGACCGGTCAATAATTCATCATACTCGTCGACAATACGAAGGATTCGGGTGGGTGTTTGAATTTTTGCTGAATCAATATTCGCAGGATATCCTGAGCCATCCAGTGCGATATGATGTTCGCGTATTAACGTATCGACCTCGTCGGCCAAACATGACTGTTGGGACAGCATGTCAACTCCCCGTCGGGGATGTTTATGGTACAGGCCTAATTCTGAGTCAGATAACTGGTTGAGCGGCCGATGAAGGACTTGTGGAATGTTCAAGAGCCCCGCGTCATGGAGGAGGCCCGCGCTTGCCAGGTGGTGTAACGCTGTGTTGTCCAACCCCACAGCTCGTCCCAGTAACACGCCTAATGTACTGACCGCGAGTGCGTGATCATACAAGGCCGGAGAAAAGTCTCTGGTCCGAATCATGGCGATGCAGGCTTCTTCATGTCCGAGGGTTTCAGCCATAACGGATTCAGTGATCTGATGAACCTGTTCTATGGCGAGCCCTCCGGTTTTCTGCAGTGTGTGGAGGATATCCTGCACGCCCTCAAGCATATACTTCCGCACCAGCTTCATCGTGGTGAGTTCACCGGATAGTGATTTCCCCTGGATAGAGGGTGAAAGCTGCTGAAGACGTTCGACTTCCGGTGGGGCGGAGGAATCAGGTATCGGAGAATCCTGTTTGGAAGAGACTTCATCATCTTGAGCCTGTGGCGGTTCAGAATCTGATGCCACGTCTCGACCACGATCAGTATCAATAGTGATTTCTTGAATTCCGGCCTGTTGTAATTTGGCAATATCACTGGAATATTTAATGAGAAACCGGTGTACGAGGAAGGGAGTATTCAGCCATGAACGGTCGATTCCACAGAGGTACATTCCCAATTGAGCCGATGTTGTTGGAATTCGTTTGATGGGCATATGGTTGCCGATGAGGCGTTCTAGAATGGAAATCCCATTCCCACAATTGAGGGGAATGCCTGATGTCCTCATCGGTGTTCTTTCGACCGTTCTTAATCTTCTTTGTCATTCGTGGACATGGGACGAGATTGAAGGGCTCCCCATAGCAAGAATGTTCCTGTTGTCCGGTGAAAGAAACATCTATGAATTGATAAGGCTTAGGGACGATCAGAGACAGCAAAAGATGGTGCCTGACCTCGCAACGCTTAAGTGTGCTCCTTGCCAGGCCGAAAAGGTGAAGACAGCTTTCACGGGGGATGGCGATGGGTCGAGGTCGAACATCATTTCAGGGTGGGTGGGCAGATTCCTTGACTGCTGGGCCTGCTCCTCCACAGGACGTGTCCTCGACCTCTTGGTTATTCCTCGGAGGCGTCCTTCTTTCCATATTCCTGTCATTGGGTCTTCCCTCCTCCAGCCATGCGGTTTCAGAAATCGATTGGCCGATTCAGTCTGTTCGAAGGTCGTTTCCCATCCTTGGGACCACCACGAATGCACAATCTGAACAGGTGGGTATTGTTGCGGAAGTTCAATTGGAGTTTCTTCAGCGACGAGATCACAAAGGGTTGGATCTTCAATTTCTTACCAGGCCAGGGAAGTTTTCACCCTTTGCCCAACAGGCGGTCAAAGACGCCCTCATTCTGGTTGTTCAGGCTGCCGGACTTAATTCTGATTCCTGGACGGTCAGGTTTATTCTGCCTTATCCCGGGGTCACACTGTATGGGGAAAGTTTATCAGCCATGGCGGCTTTAAATGTCGTGGCACTTGCTAAAAATGAGCCCATGGATGAGGAGACGGTTCTGACGGGGACCGTAACCTCGGATGGACATGTGGGAACTGTGGGAGGAGTCCCGTTAAAGATATTAGCCGCGCATGAACAAAATTATCGACGGGTGCTTATTCCAGAGGAACCGGACGTGGCCGATGATGATTGGGAAACTCCATTCCTGATGGAAGTCTCACCGGTGGGATCCATCAAACATGCATATCTCGCGTTAACTCATCGCCCCCTTCGAAGCCATCTCAACGACCAGTCTTTCGCTGCAAGCCTGTCTCAATAACCTTTCTCTTGCTGAACATCCGGTCCTATGTATGGTAAACCCTGTGGGTGAGGAGAGAGATGTTCGAACTGTATGGTATCCCAAAGGTGTTCCCGGCCAGCTTGCTTGTATGGTGCAAATATTTCTATGGTATCCAACCGAGGAGTGTGCAACTTTTGTGTTGGACTTTCCCATCGCAGGTCGACGTGGTCAAACAAACATTTATGGAGTAATATTCGATGATCCGACCATGTTTTGCGGTTGATATTGATAATGTCTTAGGCCGCGCGGAGCCGGAAGTGCAGCGGTTGTTCCAGGAATTGACCGGAAGGTTATGGCCTGTGGGTCTGTATGGGAGTGCCGGTGGATTAGATGCTAGCCACTTAGCGCCTGAGCTTCTTGAGGAAATTTTCTCCAGGTTTCACCAGGAGTCTATCCCACGGTTACCGCTGTTTCCTGGGGCAAAACTGGCATTGACACTCATCCATCGTCGTTATCGGATTATCATCGTGACGGCCCGGCGTCCGTATTCACGACCTCAGACTCTTCGTTGGTTAGAGGAGCATGGTCTTCCTTTTGATGCGCTGTATCACACTGAAGAGAAAACCGACATTCCCGAATCGATCACAGCCGCGATTGACGATCATCCTCACCATATTCAGGCATATCGTGCTCTCGACAGACAAGTCTTTGTCATGGATCAACCCTGGAATCGTGCGATTCCCCATGCTGATGTCATTCGTGTGACCGGCTGGGATGCACTCCTGCAGTGGTTGCATGTCCGACATCTCCATCAATGGCCAAAAGACATTCCGGAGTCTCCTTCCTTTCGACAGTTGTTCTCCTCTCATCTCAATGTTCCTTCCTTGACGGCGGCGGGTGTTTCGACGGAATTGGTAAAACCATAAGCGTGTGATCGTTGGTCCGTGCAGGAAAGGTTTTTGAAAATTTGCCGATAGAGGTCAGTAGTTCTTTGCTGTTGGGAATCGGCATTGCCCAGCCCAATTTCTGATCTCCCGTTTAGTCAATTCAAGGAATACTGATGATGACTCTGCCTATCCACACGGTTCTGCTTGTTGATGATAATCCCGATGACTGCGAAATTGTGAAAGAGGCATGGAACGAGATCCCGGTTGGACAGGAATTGCGGTGTGTGAATGATGGCACCGAATTGCTGGATTACTTGTACCGCCGCGGTCTATTTTCGAAGAGAGAATCCACGCCACGTCCCAGTGTGATTCTCCTGGATTTAAATATGCCTCACATGACCGGAGGGGAAGTTCTCACTGAAATCAAAAAGGATCCATCTCTGGCATGTATTCCCATTGTGGTGTTGACCACGTCAAAAGCTCCAAAGGATATCTGGTACACCGCCGGTATGGGGGTGAATGGATACATCCAAAAACCCAATTCCTATACCGGGTACCTCCAGATGTTTACCAATTTGAGAAAGCACTGGGCGGAAGTTCTCGAACAGCCATTGGCGGGAAGTGGTGGGGATTGCTCCGCCAATGTCGCCTGGTGTTAAAAGTCGATATCGTGGGGCATTCGACATTTTCCCAGCCAAACCTAGGTGTCTTTTCTTTCTTCTCTCTTCGACCCATGTGGGCGCTCCTGCTCTAGATTGGTTTTTCCCCTTTCCTCTAGTCATGGCCCGGTAGGTGAATAATCTTGAACGGAAAGACACTCATTGAGGGCACTTCGTATAAGCGCTATCTCCTCTTTTGGTCATGCGCACTCTTCTTTCCCGTGGGCCCGGTTTTCAATACTTCTGAGCTAAAGTAGGGTCTTAGATTCAACTCGTAAGTGCAACAGTTAATGAAGTGGTGGTGTCAAAGAATACCTCATGTGGCGTACGATAGCCGAGCGTCTTTCTGGTCGGTGATGAA
>JACDDF010000262.1 GCA_013817135.1 Nitrospirales bacterium | reverse complement strand
ATCTGTATAGTGGCTTGGCGTTTGCCATAGGCCTGGCACGCCATATTTTTTGTGGGGGTAATCGGAAAGAATCGACAAAGCCGGCTCTTGTCCTTGAATCCTTCGACAAAAACAGAAAGTCAGGGAGGCGGTAGTGGCATCTCATCCTGTTGTGGTAATTGGCGCCGGTCCTGCTGGTCTCACTACGGCCTATGAATTAGGGAAAAACAGTTCTTCCTCCCTTATCCTTGAGGCTGGGAAACAGGTAGGTGGCATATCGCAAACGGTCAACTATCGAGACTTCCGTTTTGATATCGGTGGCCACCGATTTTTTTCGAAAGTGCCGATGGTGACTGAGTTATGGAATGAAATTCTCGGTGACAACTTTCTCCTTCGACCTCGTATAAGCCGAATCCATTACAATCAGCATTTTTTTGATTATCCGCTCAAAGCCACCAATGCGTTGGCCGGACTAGGAGTCGTTGAGGCCTTCCTGGTCTGTTTCAGTTATGCCAAGACCAAGATGTTTCCAGATGCCCAAGAGGATAATTTTGAACAATGGGTCATCAATCGTTTTGGATATCGCCTGTATCAGATATTTTTCAAAACCTACACGGAAAAAGTCTGGGGGATTTCCTGTACCGAGATATCCGCCGATTGGGCTGCGCAACGAATCAAAAACCTCTCTCTGAAAGAAGCGGTTCGCAATGCCCTACTTGGTCAAAGGGGTGGGAAGAATGGTGAAATCGTGACCTCGCTCATTGAGCAGTTTCATTACCCTCGCCTGGGTCCGGGGATGATGTGGGAACGGTGCGAGGAATTGGTGGCTGGTTTTGGATCTCAGACATTAAAAGGCATTAAAGTCGAGCGTATCAGGCACCGCCATGGGCGGGTAGATTGTGTTTCCGGGCGAGCATCATCAGGGGAACATTTAGAATTCGAGGGCAGCGATTTTGTGTCGACGATGCCTCTCCGTGAGTTAATCCAGGCCATGGACCCTCAACCCCCTGCGAAGGTCGTGGAGGCCGCCCTTGGTCTGCGGTATCGGGATTATTTAACCGTGGTCCTGGTGGTTAACTGCGAAGACGTATTCCCTGATAACTGGATCTATATCCATTCACCTGAAGTCAAAATGGGACGAATACAGAATTATAAAAATTGGAGCCCGTATATGGTGCCGGATCCCTCACGGACTTCGCTGGGCCTTGAGTATTTTCTCTGGGACAAAGACGATGAGTGGACATGGTCGAACGAGCGGTTGATTGAATTCGGTACACGGGAATGCGCGCAACTCGGGCTCATTAATCCTCGCGATGTTGAAGACGGAACCGTGGTTCGTATGGAAAAGGCCTATCCAGTATACGATCATCACTATCAGGATCACGTCCAGACGATTCGACAGTATCTGGAAACATTTTCAAATCTTCAGACCATTGGACGAAATGGTCTGCATCGCTACAACAACCAGGATCATTCCATGGTAACAGGAGTGTATGCCGCGAGAAACATCATGGGTGAATCGCATCATGATGTATGGGCGGTGAATACTGAAAAGGAATACCATGAGGAAGACCGTACGGCTTCGGTCAATGCCGGCGATCGAATGGTGCCGATGCGGGTTCAGGTGAACGTCGATGAACTTCCCACGGAAATCGAAGAACAATTAATTGAGATCGTATTTGCCAAGCTGGACCCTGTCGCCATGGGTGCGGCTGTCGGTACCGTGAGTGGTCTCCTTATCTTGCTTGGGACGGCGATTCTGATCCACAAAGGAGGGCCGGTAGTGGGGCCCAACTTGTCTCTGCTTGGGAATTTTCTATTTGGTTTTCAAATGACATGGAGTGGTTCTTTGGTAGGTTTCCTAGAGGGAGGAATCGGTGGATTTGCGATAGGATACTCAGGAGCCTCACTCAGAAACTGGAGCATGAAGGCATATGCGAAATTCATGCAGTGGCGAGAGGAAGCGGCTCGTCGTCGCAACCTACTGGAAAAGTTGTAACCAAGAGGCAGAGCCCTGGAGGGAATATATGGGAACGGATTTCAAGAGTAATGAAGAGCTTAGCCGGGTTGTGGCCAAAATTCAGAGCGGAGTGTTGGCAGTGGTTTGCGGGCTGATGGGTGGATTAGGCCTTTTTATCATGACGGTCTGGCTTCTTCTAGAAGGGGGGCCAAAGGTTGGCTCCCATCTTCAGTTACTTTCCAACTTTTTCATTGGGTATTCAGTCACATGGAAAGGGAGTCTCGTAGGCCTTTTTTACGGAGCACTGACTGGTGGGGTTCTGGGTTGGACCATCGGGTTTATTTATAACAGAGTGGTGGGAATCCGAGGACGGTAAGCGGCCATCCACTAGGATTTTCTTGATTGAATACAGATGTGTAACGATTTTATCGTTCCCCTACGAATAGAAGGAGAATGGCTAGGGACTAGCGTGTGGAGAAAGTTTCAGAATACAAAACTAGGAAAATCCTGATCACAAAAGAGGGCGGTTTTGTGGATAGCCATCTGGCTAAAAGCTTCCTGAAAGAGGTGCGTACGGTACGAGGTTTTATTCGACCGGCCAAATATACTTCTGCTCTTGAATAACTTTGGGTAGATTTCACAAAAGATGATCTTGCCTATTCTGTCTCCGTTAAACGGGCCCTTCATGGATACAACCAGGTCTACCATTCAGTACACACGGGGAGATTCCCGACTCCTATCGATACATTAGACATTTCAAGGAGACAGCGGATCAATACGGACTTCCCTACCTGATCGTGCTCCTTCCACGACTGGAGGAAAATCCCTGGGGTTCTCTTACTGACAGACTGACACAAGACGGTATCAGGCATCTTGATTTGTCATAATTAAGTAAAGAATTTACCATGAAAAAGTATATGGCAAGCCGGTTTGACCGGCATCCTTCTCCTCCGGCTCATCGTCGAATTGGGAAATCATTAGCCCTATATGTGGAACACCAACCAGAGTTTCCCCAGTGAGTCCCTTGCTTCTCAACCAGGCCGTCATCTTGTGGATGGAACGGTCCGGGTCTTTTTCGCCGGGCTCCTGTTTCCCCTGACGGGACTCATTACCGCAGCGTTCCTTACCCGACGACTTGGAACGGATGGTTATGGCTTATTGGTGCTCTCCTCAACGTTGTTTGGATGGGTGGAACTCGGGATTAACTCCTATTTTTCTCGTCCAGCCATTAAGTTTATTGGGGAAGCAAAAGACTGGCTTCCAGTTGGTACCACTCTTATACGGTTGCAATTCGTTGCAGGGGTTAGCGGAGGTCTGTTACTAGGACTGCTGTCGTTTCCTCTTGGCTGGCTGCTCGACGAACCCCTGCTCGGGCCGTATCTTGCCCTTTTTGCCTTCCACATTCCAATCAGTAGCTTAGCTCAAGCGCATCAGAGCATCCTCGTCGGAATTGGCAGTTTCCGGAAGAAAGCCGTGACGAATGCTTGTCGTTGGATTGCCAGGCTGCTGTTAATTCTGTTCCTGGTTGAAATGGGCCTGTCTGTTCCTGGCGCCATACTTGGAAGCCTTGGGGCGGCCCTTGTCGAACTAGCTGTCAGCCGTCGATATGTCAGGCCTCCCTTCTTTGGCAAGATTGCCATTCCCACTCGCCCATTTTATGACTTCGGTATTCTTCTGTGTGTCTCATCCATATTGTTCCTTATTTTTTCCAGCATGGGCTTGGTTATGCTGAAAATCCTTGGCGGGACACTGGAACAGGCGGGAATTTATGGTGCGGCACAGAATTTGTCGATCATTCCTGGTCTATTCGGGAGTTCGCTTTCTCCATTATTGCTCTCGACGGTGAGTCGTCTACTTTTTGAGGGAAAAACTGATCAGGCAAAAAGCATGGGATTGGGTGCAATGAGATTGGTGGTGGGTTTATTCCCGTTTGGAGCACTCATTGCGGGCGCTGCTCCTGAGATTGTCACATGGGTGTTTGGCCAGTCTTTCGAGCCTGCTGGTCCAATCCTGGGGGTGTTGATTATAGGAGCCATCGCGTTTGTGATGGTCTCAGTGGCCGTGGTCATTGTGACAGCTTCCGGTGCTCCCCTATTTACCTTATATTTAAGCATTCCGCTGGTTTTGCTGGTGGTGATCGGAAACTTGGTGATGATTCCCAGATTCGGTGCCCTTGGCGCTGCCAGGGTGACAGCTCTGTGTGAGGGAATTGGTGCATTGGCTTCCCTATTTGCGATCTACCGTCTCTGGGCGATATTCCCACCAATTGGGACGTTTTTGCGTAGCGCTGTCATCAGCGTATTGGCCTATACCTTGGCAGTGATATGGCCAACCGCCGGCCTTTTGCTCGTGATTAAAATCGGGTGTATCGGAGTGGTGATTATTCTGGCGTATCTCGTCTTGCGAGAATTCAGTCACGACGAAATTGTACTCGCCCGTTCGTTTTTAAGACGAAGAACGGTAACGATAGAACAACAGAAGGATGGTGAGTTCGAAATCCAAGGATAATCGAGGGATAGTGGAGCAAATCCCTTGTAGGGAAATTAAATAAGTTCAGTGGCAGAGCACGCCACTTGTTGCCCTTCAACCTTTCGGACGTATTGTTGGTTTTAGCTGTCATGGGTTCAGCAGGGGGCAAAGGGATCGGCAAACCTACTTTAACGGTAAGATTGTAATCTTAAGTGAGAAGACCTGTCTGAGTGGCTTGAGTGATTTGATTGTTGTTTTGTGGTTTTCCGCTGATTTCGCGGGCACATTCGAAAAGATTCACAATAGGCCGAGAGCGATGTGTCCTGCCACCAATTTGATAGGTTATTCATCTCGGGTTCTCTCGGATTACCTCCGTGAGGAA
>JACDDF010000261.1 GCA_013817135.1 Nitrospirales bacterium | reverse complement strand
GGGGCAATTACGATAGTAACAATTTCCTCTTTCATAATAATTGGCTGAATTACGGGGCCAAAGTCAGCTGGAATCTGTTGAATGTGTTCCGGCATCCGGTCCGTCTGCAGGTGATTGACGCCCAGGAGAAGGTGCTGGACATGCAAAGCCTGGCGTTGACGATGGCGCTGATGAGTCAGGTCCATGTTTCGGTGGCGCAATATCATGCGGCGATGAAGGATGTTGTCACGGGGAAGCGCTATCTCGACACCCAAATGGCCATTGCCGACCAGGTCCAACGTGCCTGGTCCCTGAACCGGCTGAGTGAACATCTGGTCATCCGGGAAAAGATGCAAGGCCTGGTGGCCGAATTACGGTATGAATCCGCTCTGGCCAAGTTAGAAATGGCCTATGCCAATGTGTTAGCGGCGATCGGAGAAGACCCCTTCCCCACGGGTAGCACTGGAGACGGAGTCGACGAATTGGCCGTGGCCTTAAAAGAACGTTGGGAATGGCTGGAACGTCCAGAGGTTTTCGCGCGTGTTCATCAATCTGAAACTCAACCTGAAAAGACAAACACAAAACCCCAAGGGACTGACATTCAACTTCAAGAGACTGTCGCTCAATCCCAAGAAACTGACCTGCAACCCCAAGAGCCAACCACACACCCTCAGAAGAGAGCTAACCCATGATACATCGACATCCGTTCCACCTGGTGTGTTTGGTCCTGAGTCTGATTATCCTGCCTGCGGGCGTTAGCCAGGCAAAAGAGGGGGGCCGCAACAGTTTGCCATCATCGGATCTTCAGACAGTCCGGGGCATCGTGAAACCGGTTGTCGAAGCGGTGATTGCCAGTGAAATTCAGGCGTTGGTGAAGGGGATGCCGTTTCGAGACGGGGACGCATTTAAGAAGGGAGATCTGCTCGTTGAGTTTGAATGTGCCAAATACCGGGCGGAATTGTCGGCTGCCCAAGCTGATTTGGAAGCACGGCAAAAGACCGTCATCAATAACGAGGAGCTTGCCTCCCTTCATGGAATTGGCCGGTTGGAAGTGGACATTTCGCAGGCCGAATTAAAAAAGGCCCAAGCGGTGCTCAAAAGGGCACAAGTGATTGTCCAAGGTTGTCGGATTCCTGCCCCCTTTGCGGGACAGGTGGTCAAGACCTTGGTGAACCCCTATGAAAGTGTGAATCCGTACGATGATCTGGTGAGTATTGTCAGTAATCAGGATCTGGATATTGAATTAATTGTCCCCTCCTCTTCGCTGCGGTGGATCACCAGGAAACAGTCCTTTTCATTTAATATCGATGAAACTCAAGAGGCCTATCCGGCGGAAGTGGTGGAAATTGGGGCGCGTGTGGATCCCGTGAGTCAAACCATTCGGGTCTTTGGCCGGTTTCACCAACACCCCACGGGTGTCTTAGCGGGCATGAGTGGAAGCGCCGAATTTCCGGACGGCACGTTTCCCACCCAATCAACATTTAAGCCAAGCACGAAACCTTCATCCTCACCGCCGTCCACGATGAAACGGACTGCCAAACACTAACTCCTTCCCGGATTAAGCTCTCGGTTGATTCCAAGGAGGGAAACGAGCGTGGTGCAAACAGACATCCAGACAGAGTCCCCTATGCGAGGGGTCGGGAAGGACTTCAGGTCCTCCTCCGGTCCGTCCGGCGGTCCTTCGATCGCTCCCCACGGCAAAACCGAAAAAGATTCGAGTATTTTCCTTGCCCTGCTCCAACTGGAAAGTCAGGTTCGGAAGGCGCAAACGGTGAAAGAACTCTGTTTTCTTTTGGCCAATGAGACCCGGCGTCTCGTTGACTTTCGACAGGCCTGTATCTTTTCCATCAATCCGAAGGGGCGAGCGCGGGGAAGAGTGGAAGCGGTGTCCAGTGTGGCCGTCGTTGACCGCAACGCGCCGATGATCACCTGGATTGAACGCGTCCTTTCAGAGTTATGGGAACAAGGCAGTCTCCAGGCGCCTGGTACTCTGTCTTCCACGCATTGTTCGACAGATCTTCAACGTGATTGGAAGTCCTTTGCGTTTCCTCATGTCCTGTGGTGTCCATTGATTCGGGCGGATCAGCAGGTGATCGGTGGGCTGTGGTTGACCAGGGAAACACCCTGGCAAGAGGGAGAAGTGCAATTGATCCGGCGATTTGCCGAAACGGTGGCGCATGCCTGGCAGGCCCTCGGAGGCACGAAACGCAGAGTGAAAAACTGGAAGGTTCTCAAGAAATGGATATGGGGAGTCCTTGTGGTGTTGATGGCCGCGATGTGGCTACCTGTCCGATTATCCACGTTGGCTCCGGTGGAAGTGGTGCCGCGGGATCCCTCTGTGGTGACGGCACCATTGGATGGGGTGGTAGGGGACATTCTCGTCCACCCGAATACCCTCGTACAAGTGGGGCAAACCCTCTTTCGCTATGAGGACACCAAATTTCGGAATCAATTTGAAGTGGCGGAAAAAAATCTGTCCGTCACCTGGATGGAATATCGCAAAGTGTCGCAGGGGGCATTTACCGACCAGGACACCGGTGCCGGCATGCCCGTGCAAGCCTCGGAGGTCCGGCTCAAAGAAGCCGAACGGGATTATGCCTGGGACATGCTTCAACAAGTGGACGTGAAGGCCTCTCGAACGGGCATTGTGATTTTCACGGATAAATCCGAATGGCTCGGCAAGCCGGTTGTGGTTGGGGAACGCATTATGGAGGTGGCCGATCCCAAGGAGTTTGAATTGAAAATTGATCTGCCGGTGGAAGACGCCATCGTGTTACGGGAAGGGGCCGACGTGGAGGTGTTTCTGAATGCCAATCCGTTACGAGCCATTCCCGCCCGATTAATGCATGCCAGCTATCATGCGAGTATCCTCCCGACCAATGTCCTGGCCTATCGCGTGGAAGCCGAGTTCACGGACCCGCCTGAAGATATTCGAATTGGGTGGCAAGGCACGGCCAAAATCTATGGAGAACCGGTTAGGCTCTTTTTCTATCTCTTCCGCCGCCCACTCGGGGTTCTTCGACAAACGTTAGGTTTCTAATGGTTCAGCAAAAGCCTCAAGAAGCCGTTGCCCTTCCGCCGTTGCGCGGAGATCTCCAGATCCTGTCCGGCACTCCCACGCCTGATGGCGTGCCCACCTGGACGATCGTGGATACGGTTCGGAATCAATTTTTTCAAATTGAATGGTTCGCTTTTCAACTACTGTCGCAATGGCACGCGGGAACCGTCGAGGGACTGGTGGACCTGGTGACACGAACCACCTCGGCCAAGGTCTCAACCAGTGATGTGACGGAGCTGGTGCAGTTTCTCTATCGGAACAATTTAACCCGTGATGCCCTGGCCGGTGGAAGTCAGGGGTTCTTAGGACAGGCCGAACAGGCCAAACAACATTGGCTGCTGAGAGTGCTCCACAACTATTTATTTTTTAGAATTCCCTTATGGAATCCTGACCGGTTCTTACGAAAAACCCTCCCCTTCGTCACTCCTCTGTTTAGTCGCTGGGCCTTATGGTGTGTGCTCATTCTGGGTGCGATCGGGTGCATGGGAGTCGTGCGGCAGTGGGAATCATTTGCCAATGTCTTTTTATACTTTTTTACGTTTCAAGGGATGACCGGTTATATCATCGGGTTGGTCGCCATTAAGGTGTTGCATGAACTGGCTCATGCCTATACGGCCGTGCGGTATGGGTGCCGGGTTCCCACGATGGGCCTTGGATTCCTCATTATGGTTCCTGTCCTCTATACCGACACGACCGATTCCTGGCGGCTTACTGTTCGAAAACAACGCGCGGCCATTGCCGCCGCCGGAACGGTGGTTGAACTGAGTGTGGCGATGCTCGCCACCTTTTTTTGGAACTTCTGTCCTGAGGGCATTTTCAAAAGCATGCTCTTTGTGTTGGCGACTACCAGTTGGGTGACGGGTCTGTTGATCAATTTGAATCCGCTCCTCCGGTTTGACGGCTACTATGTCCTGTCCGATTGGCTGGGTGTCCCGAATTTGCAATCACGAGCCTTCGCGTTTGGTCGTTGGAAATTACGTGAATGGTTGTTTGCCTGGGGAGATGGTCCTCCCGAACACATGCCCCCGCAGCGGCAATCTGTCCTGATCGTTTATGCCTGGGCGATCTGGGTCTACCGGGCCATCGTGTTTTTAGGGATTGCCGTCCTGGTGTATTACTTTTTTTTCAAGGTTCTGGGCGTCATCCTCTTTGTCGTCGAAATCGGCTGGTTTCTGGCATGGCCGGTGTATGAGGAAATGCAGGTCTGGTGGACACGTCGAGCCGCCGTGGTCCAATCCTGGAGAGGGCGTGGAGTGGGAGTCGCGCTCATGGGGTGTCTGCTGATGAGCGTGATGCCCTTAGATACGACCGTAGAAATTCCGGCGATTCTCGAGGCTCCGGAACGCACGACTTTGTTTCCGCCGGCTCCAGCAACTTTGGTGGATGTGCTGGTTAAGGAGGGTGACCGGGTCGAAGAAGGACAGACGCTGCTCATTTTGCAGTCGCCACAGGTAGACCAGCAGATTGAAATGCTCGGACTCCGCATCGCCGCGCTGGAATTTCGCGTGCAACGGGAGGCGGCCTATCAGGATGATCGGGATGACAATCTGGTGATTCGGGAGACAATGCTGGGAGAACGAAAGGCGTTGACGGGTCTGTTCATGCTTCGGGATCAATTGACGTTGCGCGCGCCGTTTTCTGGGGTGGTCACGGATCTGGCGTCTTCACTCCATCCAGGGCTGTGGGTGAATAGCGATTTGGCGATGGCCCATGTGGTTGGTGAACGCCCGTCCGTAATGTTGGCGCTTGCAACGGAA
>JACDDF010000001.1 GCA_013817135.1 Nitrospirales bacterium | reverse complement strand
GACCGCGGGAATCCAAGACTGTATTCTTCGGTCCCCTCATGACCCGACATTGCTTAATAACCATATGGTTGATCGGTATGTTGAAATACTCCAACCGTGGGCTAGGACGACACAGGCCCTGTGTGACATAGAAACAAACGTGAATCCTGCACGGCACCTTGTGTTCCCCACATCACACTCGTTGAGAGTCCCTTCTCCTATCAAGGAGCCACTTATTGTTCTCCATGCTGGAAGTGGAAGTCGATACAAATGTGCCTCTCCGGTGTTATGGGCAAGTATTGTCATTGGCCTGATGATGGGGAATCCGAAACGGAAGATTTGTCTTATAGGAGGACCCGCTGATATTGAATCTCTTCGAAATGTGCAAGGGTTACTGACTCATCTTGAGTATGCCATCCTGACGGGAACAGGTCTGCTTCAGGTCGCGCAATATTTACAACATGCCCAAATATTTATTGGGCATGATTCCGGACTTTCGCATTTGGCTGCAAGTTTGGGTATTTCTTCGGTGTTGTTGTTTGGTCCCACGGATCCGGCAAAATGGGCGCCGCGGGGAACCCATGTAACCGTGTTACGAAAATTCTGTCATTGCATAGGGAAGGTGTCCGTTGCGCATTGTACGGATAAGCAGTGTCTTTCTATTCCCCAACATGAAGTCCTCGCAACAGTTGAGGAAGTGTTAAGTAGTGTAAAGGCATCCATGACCTACCCAACCCTTGAGCGTGTTGATGAAGATTTCACTGTGCCTTGCCTTGGATAGAATGCTGTGCTACATTCGCCGCGGTTATTGAAAAACCCATATATTCTGCGTAGATAGGATATTTCAGCATGGAGAAATTTCTCCAAAATCAAGTCATTGAGGCCATCGCGGTTATCCTAGGCAGGGTCAAGGAATCCGGCGAATTAAGTCTAGACACGATTCCTACCATTGTCGTGGAACCTCCTAAACGACCGGAATGGGGCGACTTTTCTTGTAGTGTCGCGATGACATTGGCCTCACAAGTTCGACAACCGCCTTTGAAATTAGCCGAACTGTTGGCAGCAGGACTTCGTGCGCAGTTTTCAGATGTATTCGTCCAGGTTAACGTTGCCCCTCCAGGATTTTTGAATTTGACTCTCCATCCCCTCCGGTGGATTCAAGTTCTACGGATGATTCAGGACAATGGATCGTTATATGGGACCAGCGACATCGGAAAAGGGAAACGCATCCTCCTGGAGTTCGTGAGTGCTAATCCGACCGGGCCGTTGCATGTCGGACATGGACGAGGAGCTGCATTGGGACAGGCCATTGCCAGGTTATTAAAATCTAGCGGGTTTTCGGTTTTCAGTGAATATTATATTAACGATGCCGGGCGCCAATTACAGTTGTTGGGTCGTTCCGTCTATGCCCGTTATCGAGAGCATTGGGGAAAACTGTCATCGTTTCCGGAGGATGGCTATCATGGAGACTATGTAAAAATTGTGGCTGGGTCGGTGGCGAAGACTCATGGACAAACCTTACTGGATGACTCATCGGATAAGGCCGAGACGCTCTGTGCACAATTGGCCAGTCAGATGCTTTTGGATCGAATCAAAGAAGATTTGGACACATTTGGTGTTGAATTTGAAACCTGGTTTAGCGAGACATCCCTGCATACGACCGGTCTTATTCAACAGTCGTTGGACGAACTTCGACAGAAAAGGCTGCTCATAGAAGAGGAGGGAGCCTGGTGGTTTCGTTCATCTCAGTTTGGAGATGAAAAGGATCGTGTGGCTCAAAAACAGGATGGGAGCTATACCTATTTAGCGGCCGATATAGCCTACCATCGACAAAAATTAGAACGTGGTTTTGATACCTTAATAAACATTTGGGGTGCTGATCATCATGGCTATATTCCACGGATGGAGGCCACGGTTCAAGCGTTTGGCTTTGCCAAGGAGGCTTTGCGGATCGTTTTGGTGCAAATGGTGAGTTTGCGACGTGGTGGACAAAAAATTGAAATGTCGAAGCGAGCTGGTGAATTTGTGACCCTACGCGAGGTGATTGATGAGGTTGGTCCAGATGCCGCCAAGTTCTTTTTCCTGATGAGACGCGCCGACACGCATTTGGATTTTGATTTGGAATTGGCCAAACAACATTCTTCGGATAATCCCGTCTATTATGTTCAGTATGCGCATGCTCGATTGGCCAGTCTCTTTCGAGTAGCCCAGGAACGCCAAATACGCCTTCCGGTTATTCAGGATGTTGATCAGGCATTATTGATCCAGGATGAAGAGTTAGGGCTTATTAAAACATTGGCACAGTATCCTTTTGTGGTCGAAAGCAGTGCTCTGGCGTTAGAGCCTCATCGGGTCACGTTTTATCTCCAAGAGCTTGCTGCGCAATTGCATGCCTACTACAACAAAAATCGGGTTCTTCCCTCATTGGATCCTGAGATGAACACCGGGGATACGGGAGAAAACATTAAATTCGGGGCAAGTGGAAATACTGGAGCGTGGAATCAGGAGCTCAGGTACGAAAGTGTTTCGCCAGATTTGACCGCCGCTCGCTTAGCCCTGCTTCGGCAAGTCCAGACGGTTATTGGTAATGGGCTGGCACTCATGGGAATATCCGCACCGGAGAAAATGTAACGTGCGTGGAGATCAAGCATTCGCAGAGATAATGTCTAAAGAACCATCCACCTCACAGTCAGGTCCCAATCGTTTTCATATTCAGCATACTTTGCCTTCTGGTCGTGCGAGGGTTGGACGATTATTTACCTCCCATGGAGAGATCGATACTCCGGCCTTTATGCCGGTTGGCTCACAGGGGACGGTCAAGGGACTGGACCCCAAAGAAGTCCGCGAATGCGGGTTTCATATGATTTTGGCGAATGCCTATCATCTATTTTTGCGACCTGGCCATGAACTCATTGAATCTCTGGGAGGGCTTCATGCGTTTATGCAATGGCCTGGAGCGATTTTGACTGATAGTGGTGGCTACCAGATGGTGAGCTTGGCCGATCTCTGTAAGGTGACGGAGGAGGGCGTCGGCTTTCGTTCTCATATCGACGGTGCGTGGCATTTACTCTCACCGGAAAAAAGCATGGCCATCCAAGTCGCACTTGGATCCGATATTATGATGGTTCTTGACCATTGTCCGACCTTTCCTTGTACCGAACAGCAAGCGCGTGAAGCCGTACAGCGAACGACCAGGTGGGCTAAGCGATGTGCGGTGGTGCCGAGAAAAGAGCATCAATGGTTATTTGGAATTGTTCAGGGTGGAGTCTTTGCCCAGTTGAGACAAGAGTCGACTCAGGAGTTGGTTAATCTGAACATGGATGGCTATGCCTTGGGTGGATTATCCTTGGGAGAAGAAAAGCCGGCCATGTTGACGATGATCGAGACGGTGATTGATCAGCTTCCCCCTAGCCGTCCGCGCTATTTAATGGGAGTTGGGCTTCCTGAAGATATTGTGGAAGGGGTAGCTCGTGGATTGGATTTATTTGATTGCGTTATCCCGACCCGGCATGGAAGAACTGGCTGGTTGTTTACCTCGACAGGGAAGGTGTTGATTAAACAAGCCCGCTACACCCGTGATCCCAATCCAGTTGATGCCGAATGTGGGTGTCCGGTATGCCAACGGTTTTCCAGGGCATATTTACGACACCTGTTTTTATCGCATGAAATGTTGGGCGTACGTCTGAATACGGTCCATAATCTTTGGTACTATGGTTCGCTTATGAAAGGGTTACGACAAGCAATCAGCGCGAATCAGTTTGACGACTACCGGAGAGATTTTTACCGGCGACGCGAATGTGATCCGAGTGAAACGCTCATTCAGGACGTGACGACCTGATCGAATGGATTGACCACTGAAACATTTACATTGAGGTACTTATGAATCTAGATTCCTATGCCTGGGCCCAAGCCGGGGGAGCCGGCCCCGAATCCTCAGCTGGTTTATTATCGCTCATTCCTTTTCTTCTGATTTTTGTGGTGTTTTATTTTTTGCTTATTTTGCCGCAGCAACGTCGACAAAAAAAACAACGGGAATTGTTGGATAGCCTTAAAAAAGGCGATAAGGTGATTACGTCTTCAGGGATTTGGGGAACCGTTACCAATTTGGATAAGGAAACGGCTACCCTGCAAGTCGCGGATAATACAAAAATTCGGTTGCAACGCGATCATGTCGCGAGCATCCGCACGTCGAATGAATCATGATGGATCAAGGGGTAGATGAATGAAAAAGCTTCGTGGGAGGTTGTTTCTCCTTTTTGTGGTTATGGTGGTGTCCGCCATCCTGGCCCTTCCTTCGTTTCCATGGCTGTTCCAGTCATTACCTGATGGCGTCAAACGGGTATTGAGCCATCGTGGACTTTCCTTGGGCCTGGATCTTCAGGGAGGAATCCACCTGGTCTTGGAGGTAGAAGAGGAACGGGCCGTGGAGATTGCCGTTGATCGGATTCGAAAGGCCGTTGAGGATCTGCTGAAGGACAAGGCAATCGTGGTGGAAGGGGTTCGTCGTGAGGGCTCGAAAATGATTGTCATCACCCTTCAACAAGAAGCCGATGGGGAGGAAGTCCGAACGCTTCTCGATGAGGCTTTCCCGAACTTTGTGTCGCAAAATCCCGCGGGAACGCGCTTGGTATACGAACTCCGAGCCACCGAGGAGGATCGAGTTAAAACCTCAGCCATCAATCAGGCACTTGAAACCCTCAGAAACCGGATTGATGAATTTGGCGTGGCCGAACCTCTCATCCAGCGGTTGGGGCTCAACCAAATTGCGATTCAATTGCCTGGGGTCAAGGACCCTCAACGGGCTAAAGATCTCATTCAAGAGACGGCCCTCTTAGAGTTTAAATTATTGGAGGAGTCCAAGGCGGTCTTAGATTTACCGCCTCAGGTGGAAAAAGGCCAAGAAGATGCGGTACGGAAGACGTTGGAAGGGAAGATTCCTGAAGGGGCAGAAATTCTATTTGAATCGGCGGTCTCGGAACCCGATGGGCGGGCGTATAGCATTCCTTATCTCGTAAAAAAAGATGCGGTTCTCATTGGGGACGTGTTGCAGGATGCACGCGTCACGATTGGTGATTTCAATGAGCCGATTGTCAGTATTACCTTTGACAGCAAAGGGGCACGAGAATTCGATGAGCTGACGGCTGCCAATATCGGTAAGCGGATGGCTGTGGTCTTGGATGGAAAGGTGTATTCGGCCCCCGTCATTCGAGATCGCATTAGCGGTGGCCGGGCGATCATTGAAGGTACCTTTTCAACGGCAGAAGCGAATGATCTGGCGGTGGTGCTCCGAGCCGGAGCGTTACCGGCACCGTTGAAAACCTTGCAGGATTTAACTGTGGGGCCTTCCCTGGGACAGGATTCAATTGAGAAGGGGTTACGAACAACTATTATTGCCGGGTCGTTGGTCCTGATCTTTATGATTGTGTATTACCGGCTTTCCGGCGTCATTGCCAATATGGCCGTTTTTCTTAATTTAATCTGTTTGCTGGGAGCCTTATCAGGGCTCAATGCCACCTTAACTTTGCCGGGTATTGCCGGAATTATTTTGACCATTGGAATGGGAGTCGATTCCAATGTGTTGATATTTGAGCGAATTAGGGAGGAGCTCCGCCAGGGCCGCCCCGTTCGTTTAGCCGTAGATAGTGGATATAATAAGGCCTTTTTAACAATTGTAGATTCCCATGTTACGACCCTTATTACCGGGTTAGCACTGTTTTTATTTGGGACCGGACCCATCAAGGGATTTGCGGTGACCTTGTGCTTGGGAATTGCTATTAACTTGTTTACGGCGTTGGTCGGGACAAAGGTGGTGTTTGATTTCATGAATCGAAAAAAGTTGGATTCGCTCAGTATCTAATGGGTCGTCTGGATTGAGAATTGCTTGAGGAGCTTAATTATCTTGGTTGGTCGGAGAGTAGACATGCGGCTTTTTTGAAAATGAGCATTCTTTTATGCGGGGCGTCAACGCAAGTATATGGGCATGAGACATTCTTTGGGGAGGAGCGCTGATAGATTATGATGGAAATTCTGGGGAAAACAGATATTGATTTTATGGGAAAGCGGAACATTGCCTTCATGGTATCAGGCTTTCTGGTTTCTCTGGGATTGTTGGCCGTTATCGCCATTCTGGTGGGATGGGCCAATTTGGGGATTGATTTTGCCGGGGGGACCGCGGTCCAACTGAAGTTTGATAAGCCCCTCCTGATTGCCGAAGCCAGGAAAGCCTTGGATGCGCATGGATTGGGTGCAGCGGAACTTCAGGAGTTTCCCCAGGATCAAAAACTCTTGATACGCGTGAAAACAGAAACCACGATCGAAGAAGGCGTCAGTAAGAACATCATTCAGGCCTTTCAAGCTGAATTTCCTGATCATGGGTTTGTGGTGGACTCCAGTACCTCAATAGGACCTACGATTGGGAAGAAACTCCAAGGAGATGCCTTGATTGCGGTCATACTTTCGCTTGCAGGAATTATTCTCTATGTTGCCGTTCGTTTTGAGTTTCGTTTTGGCGTGGCTGCGGCCATTGCCACATTTCATGACGTTCTTGCGGTATTGGGGATTTATTTTCTGTTGAATACAGAAATTACGTTGCTGGTGGTGACCGCGCTATTGACCCTGGCAGGATATTCTTTGACCGATACGGTGATTGTGTTTGACCGTATTCGTGAAAATCTTCGTCAAAGGAGGCGTGAGACGACGACGACGATGATCAATAACGGGATTAATCAGGTCTTAAGCAGGACATTAATTACGACATTGACTGTTGTTCTGGTCTTGGTTCCATTGACCATTTGGGGAGGAGAAGTGTTACACGATTTTTCTTTGGCCTTATTGTTGGGTGTCATCATTGGGACCTATTCCTCGATTTTTGTAGCGAGTCCGCTCCTCCTACTTTGGCCTGGTGCAGAGGGAAAGCTATTAAGCCGGGGTAAATAGTCTTCCCTGTTACCGTTTCTTGACATCAAGGAAAAAGGAGCATCAAAATGTAGAAAATTATCGGAGTGAGATGTTCTTTATGGATTTTTCAATGTTACCAAAGTGAAAAGCTTTGGGTTTCCCCTCCAACTGAAGGGCAAGACGATCCTGGCTATGGTGCTGGTTGGTCTTTTGCCCCTTATTCTTTCTCTTCTCCTCACATATTTTGAAGAAAAACGGGCACTAAGGGAAGCCGCCGGTATCACCATGAAGGGGATTGCGGTGGAAGTGGCTCGTAAAGTCGAAACCCAGATTATTCGTGGGATCAATGAAGCGCAACAGCTGGCCACTATTCCGTTTATTCGAAGTGCCGTCCTAAATTCGAACCGGAGTTATGCTGATAAAAATCCAGACGAAATTCAGGCCCTTATTCAGCAGTGGCAGGAAAGTTGGCGGATCCAATCCAGTATGGATGAGTTCCCGGTATTTTTGAACAAATATGCCACTGACTACCTGATTCAATGGCATGCGATCAGAAAATCGGATTATCTCGCCATAGTTGTGGTCGATACGCAAGGAGCGCTGGTATTGAGCTCCTTCCCACAAGTAAATTTTTTCCATGGAAAGAGTCTCTGGTGGGAGGCCGTCGTTCAACATCAAGATGCCCAAGCGTTTGTGAGCGATTTGTCATTTGATCCAGAGTTTGGGACTCATGTCCTGAATGTTGGTGTCCCTATTTGGGATGATCTTCGCCAGCATGTCGTGGGAGCCATTAGTATTCTTCTGAGGAGGGACTCATTATTTCGGTCGATTTCTGAAGTGGCCGCCGGGAAAACTGGTCATGCCATGTTAACCGCTTCTGATGGGATGCCGATTCTCTGCCCCGCATTTTCTTTGGAAGAACACGTGATGCCCTCTGATGTGGTCAGTGCGTTTCAACAAGGTGGGGTCGGGTGGTTGGTTGCTGATCCAGATTCACATGGTATGCCGAATGCCATTGTTGGCTATGCTCCTCTACACTTGGGGATGCCACTTGCTCCGGAAAGTTTTGGGGGTAAGTCCTGGCATATGTTGACCAGTCAAGATTCTGCCGAAACGTATGCTCCGCTGGATCAATTATTAAGCAAGGTCATCTTCTATGGAATCGCCGTTTTTGTCATCTTGTGGGGGGCGGGAGTCGTGGTTGCTGGCCGGATCGTGAAGCCCATTCAAGTCTTATCGCAAGGAGTTGAGCAATTTGGAGGTGGGAATCTTTCGGAAAAGATTGAAATCCGTACCGGTGATGAAATCGAACGCTTGGCTGACACATTTAATGCCATGGCGGAGAATCTTCAACATTCGTTTTCTGAGTTGAATCAGAAAGTGGATGAAATTGGGCGATTGGAGCAGAAATATCGTGATCTCATTGAAAATGCTCCGGAAATGATTCATCAATTAGATCCCGCAGGGCGGTTCGTGCATGTCAATACGACCGAGTTGCAGAAGCTGGGATACTCACTAGCCGACATGCTTGAGATGTCGCTCTGGAATATTGTTCCGGCAGAACAACGAGAAGGGGTGGAGGCTTACGTCCAAGGGTTAGCCTTAGGCGGGGCTCGCTCCATCGAAACCGTCTTTCGGACGCAATCGCGTGAAGTGATGGATGTGGAAATTCATTCAACGACGCTGATGGATCCGGGAACCCATTTGGTGGTGTATTCGAGAGGATTTGTGAGGGATATCACTGCGCGAAAGGCTCTGGAGCGTGAAGTTGAGCGGTATACCACCCAACTGGAAGGGATTGTGGCCGAACGAACCCAACAATTGTCTGAATCAGAGGCGGGATATAAGGCGTTATTTAATTTGGCTGCCGATTCAATCTTTGTGGTTGATTCGGAAGGCCGGATCCTGGATGTTAACGCCCGTGAACGGGATATTCTAGGGTATGTCCCTTTTGATTTAGAGGGTGCTTCCTTTGTGAAGCTTGTTCGACCGGCGTTCCGGGTCGTCAGTCAGAGTTTGTTGGAGCGGGTCAGCGGTGAGGAGCCGAAGGTGCCCACGACAGAGATTGAAGTCTATGATCGGCAAGGCATCATGAAATCCATGGAGATGGATCTGGTTCGCATTGATATGGGTGGAAGAGCCTCAATCATGGTCCAGTTACGAGATATTACCGAGCATAAAAAGTTTGAAGCTGAACTGCAACGATACAATGAAGTCTTGGAAGAGAAAGTCTCTGAGCGTACTCGGGAAATTGAACAAGCCAAGCTGTACATCGAAAGTTTGTTGGAAAATGCGAATGACGTGATTTATACCTTGGACGTCGATTTACGGTTTACTTATGTCAATGGAAAAGTTGATGCCTGGGGATATCGAAAAGAAGACTTGATTGGTAAGCCGTATCTCTCGTTACTCTCCAAGCGGTATCGTGGCCGGTATTTGAAAGAGACACTGGATCTTGGGACGAAGCAGGTCTACGAAGTGGAGGTGGTCAGTCGAGAGGGAGAGTTGCGGGCGGTGATGGTGAGTGTGGCTCCGCTTCTCAATGATGAAGGCGTCTACACAGGAGTATTGGGCATCGCCAGGGATATTACGGAGCGCAAGCATTTGGAACGCCAGGTGCAGAATTCTGAGCGATTAGCGTCCATTGGGAAGCTGGCCGCCGGGGTTGCTCATGAAATCAACAATCCGTTAGGGGGAATTTTGAATTGTTTATACAATATTCGAAAAGGGACGTTGACGCCTGAGCGATCTCAGGAATATTTGCATTTTATGGAGGATGGGTTGCGACGGGTTCAACGCATCGTTCGGCAGCTCCTGGATTTTTCCCAGCAACGCGAACCGGAATTAGCCATGACAGATCTTCATCAAATTTTAGACCGAGTCCTGGTATTGACCGAGCATGTATTTTTGGTCAAACATGCTACTCTGAGTAAGTTCTATGATGAGACACTTCCTTCGGTGATGGTCGATGCGCATATGATTGAGCAGGTGATTATGAACTTAGTCCTGAACGCGGTTCAGGCACTAAACGAAGGTGGCCAGGTGACGTTGCGTACTCGAAAACAGGAAGAAGGATATGAAATTGAGGTTGAGGATACTGGGTGCGGAATACCTCCAGAGATTCGTCCTCATATTTTTGATCCTTTTTTTACGACGAAAGGGACTGGAGAGGGGACCGGGTTGGGATTGTCGGTGAGTTTGGGAATCGTGCAGCGGCATGCAGGTGAGATGTTGGTGGACAGCGAAGAGGGGAAAGGAACTCGGTTTACCATTCGCTTGCCATTGGTTCGATCTCGTTCGGGCATTCCTGTGAAGGTAGGCACATGACTCACGGTTCAATCCTGATAATTGATGATGAGCCCTTGATGCGAGTTTCTATGGTGGATGCGCTGAAGGCGATCGGCTATGTGGTACAGGAAGCCAGTTCCGGCTTGGAGGGACTGGAGCGGTTGCGGGCTTCACGGTTTAATTTGGTGATTACTGATTTGCGATTACCCGGAGTGGACGGACTTCATATTGTGAAACAGTGCAGGGAGCAGTGCCCTGGCACGGAAGTGATTGTCATTACTGCACATGGTTCTGTTGACACGGCCGTCGATGCGATGAAAAGCGGTGCGTACGATTACATCACGAAACCGTTTTCCATGGATGAATTGTTGTTGAGTGTGGAACGGGTCTGCACAGTGGTCGCTCTAAGGGAAGAGAATCGGGTGTTACGGGACGAATTGGAAAAGAAATTTAGTTTTCAAGGGATTGTGGGAAAAAATGAGCGAATGCGA
Organism: Nitrospirales bacterium; assembly: GCA_013817135.1. Taxonomy (GTDB): domain Bacteria; phylum Nitrospirota; class Nitrospiria; order Nitrospirales; family UBA8639; genus Nitrospira_E. The sequence goes on along the minus strand of JACDDF010000001.1, from coordinate 11,768 downwards.
CAAGTGCTGGAAAAGATCAAGTTAGTCTCGGTCACTGACGCGACGGTGTTAGTGGTTGGTGAAAGTGGAACGGGAAAAGAGTTGATCGCCAATGCCATACATGCCAATAGCGCACGTCGAAATCATGCGTTGGTTAAAGTGAGTTGTGCCGCGCTACCGGAAACACTGTTGGAGGCTGAGTTGTTTGGGCATGAGAAAGGGGCGTTTACAGGGGCCCTCCGACAACGGCATGGTCGGTTCGAACTTGCTCATCAGGGAACGCTCTTTTTGGATGAAATCGGCGAAATTTCCCCGTTGGTCCAGATTAAATTGCTTCGTGTCCTACAGGAGCGGCAATTTGAACGCGTCGGGGGAAATGACACGATTGAAGTGGATGTGCGATTGGTGTGTGCAACGCAGAAAGATTTGCGGAAAGAAGTTGAGCAGGGACGATTCCGCGAGGATCTCTATTATCGATTAAATGTGGTGCCGGTTCAGCTTCCCCCTCTTCGAGAACGTCGAGAAGATATATTCATGATCGCCCAGCATTTTTTGAAGACGATGTCAGGTCGAAATCACCAAGAACCAAAAGCCTTGTCACGGCAAGCTCGCGAGGTGTTGTTGCAGTATTCCTTTCCGGGGAATGTCAGAGAATTAGAAAATACCATTGAACGTGCGTTGGCTTTGGCGCAACACACTCAAGAAATCCAGGTTTGGGATCTCTGTGGACAGAGTCGATGTCCATATGCGGGAGGTGAACCGCAAAAAGGATGCGGGTTTTGCGGGGACCAGGAAGGGAGGAGAGGCGTGAAGAATGGGGCGATGGAAACTTTGGCCGAAGCGCGTGAAAATTTTGAACGGGGGCATATTCTTGAAATACTTAATCGAACAGGGTGGAGTCGGATGACGGCCTCGAGGGTTTTGGGATTATCCAGAAAAGGGCTTTGGGAAAAATGTAAACGCTATGGAATTGTTCGGGCATGCGACGATACGAATCCTGAGAAGAGCGATCGGGATGACGATTAGTCCTCTTTATGAAAAGAGCTGCGTCATGAGTGCTTGTCGCTTAGGGTTTCTTAGACGGAAAATAGATTATGCCCCACCATCCCAGAGGGTGATGATGCGGTCGTTTCCAGCCGTGGCGAGGTATTTCCCATCAGATGAAAGGGTAATCCCCCTGACCGGTCCTTTGTGTGACCGAATCGTCCTGAATTGACGTCCAGTTTGAATTTCCCACATTTTGACGGTCCCATCATCACTGGCGCTGATAAGCACCTGTCCATCCTGGGTCACAATAAGATTTCTAACCCATGCCGAGTGGCCTTTCAGTGTGCGGCGTTCTTCCATCGTCGGCATGTCCCAGAATTTAATCGTACAGTCGCGACTTCCGGAAATCATGGTGCCCCCATCAGGAGTGAAGGTTAGTGCCCCAATCCAATATTCCATGGGCTTTTGAAATCCGCCTTGGTCGTCTACGTAAAACCCACGATTTTCGGTCGATTCGTCGTCGGCATCATCTCTCCAATGGCCGTTGTGAACAATTTTTTCTTCCCCGCTTGGCAAAACTTCATAAAGCTTGATTTTCCCGACATCGGTGCCAGCCACTAGGTGAATTCCGTCCGGAGAAAATGCTGTGCAGACGCTCCAATTATGGTCGTATTGGTCCTTCCCAAGGAGCGTCATGAGTTCGGTGCCTGTGGTTACTTCCCAGATTTTAATGTCTTTATTTTGGCCAGCCCTAGCGAGCATGAGGCCATCTGGGGAAAATGAAATACTGGTTACGCCATGGTCATAACGAGTAAAGAGTAATCGAAGGGATTCCCCCGTTTGAGGATTCCAAAGCCGAATGGTCCGGTCTTCACTTGCTGAAGCGATCATTTGGCCATCAGGGCTATGCTTGACTTCTCGAACGGTAAGGGTGTGGCCTCGTAGAGATCGGAGAAGGCGGCCGGTTTCAATATCCCAAATCCGGATAAAACGATCATTCCCTCCGCTTGCTAGTGTCAGGCCATCAGGGGAAAAGGAGACAGCCCATATTTCTTGTGTGTGACCACGGAATGACTTCAGTTCCCTAGCACCGCCTTTCCAATAGGCTAGTGAATCAATGAGAAGTGAGGGTTGGGAATCAGGATTATGGATGAACCCGTGATTGGAGCTCAGTGTGTCAGAACTTGTCGGCTGGGTCATGAAATTCCTCGCTTCGGAAACAGATTGACAATAAATGGGCGGTTATACGGCTTGGGGAATGGATCAAGGGAACTCTCTTGCCAAAAGGGAAAACTCATTCCTATAATTCAACTAGTTATGATACTAAACGTCGCTTTTCGGGGGAGTCAAGATAGCTACCTCCCAAATCAATGCGAATTTAAAATTACGGTGATCATCTTTCGAGAAACGAAACTCGTCTTGTGGTGATCTTGCGGTAAACGGAGGTTTTGCTCATGGAAATTCGTTTTCAACCCGCCCTCCTTCAGGAGGTGATTGACTCGTTTGCTGAAAAGACTGAGCGTGAAGGCGATCCGACTTATTTTAATGAGTTTCATGAGTTTGCGGACCCCATTTACGAGAAGTTTTCTCTTGATGACCGGGATCCAGAGTTCAAGCGGCTCTATCAACATTTATTTGCTAAATGGGGGTTTGCTGAAATTCTCCGGGATGCTTTTGATGACTTCCCGGTTTTGCGAGATAAAACTGGGATTGTGTTGGTGCGAGGGGTATTGAAAGAAGATCAGGAAGGGGTTGATGTTCTTCGGAAATGGGGGGTGGTCGAAGAAAAACTATCCCGCCAATTTGAGGAGGCCGGGAAAAAAGGGGTAGGAATTAAATTGATCCCCCGGCGATTTTATGATCCAGCCATTACCCGTTACCTACGACATGAGTTAACGCATATTTCTGACATGTTAGATGAGGCCTTTGGTTACGATCCTGACACAAAAGTGGGGTTGAACCCCGGGGAAGAACATTTGATTTTAAATCGTTACCGTGTGCTGTGGAACCTCCATGTCGATAGCCGGATTGCCCGAACAGGAAAAGAGCCGATGTTTTCGAAGGAATATCGGTTCCGGGAGTTCCGTTCCTGGTATCGAAAGATTCTTCCCGGTCAGGTGGAATCCGTGTTTGAAGGGATCTGGCAGGCGGATTATCTCACGCATGCTGAATTAGTAGAAATGGCTTCGGATACGATACGAGTTATCGAGAGAGCCATTGAGGTTGAGGACAGTGAAGTTCCTGATGTGCCAACCAAGCCCATGCTTCTCCCAGGGTTTCCTTGTCCCCTTTGTCGATTCCCAACCTATACCTGGGTAGAAAACATGGATGAGACCCTAGAAGGCTTTGTCTTAGATTATATTCGCGAAAACCATCCAGGATGGGATGTGGAATATGGGTCCTGTGACAGATGCGTAGAGGTGTATAAGCTGCGGGCCTCTGGGGTGGTATAAATTCATAAAATCCCTTTCCTCGTGTCCAATTTGGTTGAATGGGTTTATAAACTATTGAAAGCGTCATAATGTCGGAATCCGATCTGTCAAAACACCCTTCATCTAATCCGACATTAGGTCGAAGAATGTTTCTTCGACAATCGGCAATTTCCATTGGCGCGACTGTTCATGAATTCGTGAAACACCGTGATGCTCCTTCCCCGATAAAAAAGGAGCAGCCTATTCCTGAGAAAACGGGGTGGCTTCGTCCCCCAGGGGCAGTGGAGGAGAAGTTATTTTTGGAGCGCTGTACCGGATGCGCTGATTGCGTCGAAGTCTGTCCTCACGACGCTATTCAAGTGTTATCGAGTAATGATACTCCCGTTATCTACCCAGGAGAATCCCCATGCAAATTATGTGATGATCTTCCTTGTATTGGGGCGTGTACTACCGAGGCCCTTTTACCTGTTGCGGATCGTTTTCAGGTGAATATGGGAGTGGCGAAAGTTTGGGCAAAACTGTGTACGGCAGGAACCGGCTGCAATGCGTGTGTTTCTAAATGTCCTACGGAGGCTCTCTCGATGGATTTTGCCTCATATCACATTCGTGTAGATGATTCGGTATGCGTGGGTTGTGGAATATGCCAATATATCTGTGGAACGGTAAATGACCGTACAGCTATTCGAATTGTTCCCAGGTAATGGGTCTATGGCATCTTACGCTTAGTGGTTTGGATGGATGGCATGCTTTGGAAAAGAAAAGTGCGAATATGGACTTTTTAGATGGGGGGTACGGGGAATGGATGGAGGGGTAAAAGAGGAGTCTTTTGTGGATTTTTTGAGTTAGGAGTAGGGGATTCAAGTTGCTGGAAAAGTCTGGAAACCTGGGGGGCCATAAGGGATATTGAAGTCTTGACTTCATAGGCCTGTTGTCCTATTATCTGATCCCTTTTTCATGAATCATAATTGGTCCTGAGATGATCCTAATTGAAGCAAAAGCTTGTGAAATGAAAAATTTTAAAAGTTAGGTGAAATATGACATCAGGCGTTAAAGAGGGAAAAAAAGTAGGAAAAAACGGAATGACAGTTTCAGGAAATGAAAAGGCCGTCAAGATATCCCCGAAAGATGCGCCAGCTGTTGATCGGGCACTTTGTCGGAGTAAGCTTTATCTGCTAGTGTCATGGGGGTATCTGTATCCTGAAGATGAGGAATTTTTGGATTATCTTCAAAGTGGAGAATTTGTTGAAGATGGAAAATTAGCCTTAGAAAGTTTGAAAAAAGAGCTACAAAGTATAGGCGGAGAAGAGACGCAAGAGCGTCTTGCTGCATTGGTGGGTAATTTTGATGCGATTGAAGCTTGGATAGCATCCGAAGGGGAAAACTGGAGTCTCCAAGATTTACGTGATGAGCATCGAAGAGTGTTTAGTAATGTCATTGCATTGGATTGTCCGCCGTACGAAACATTGTTTGGAAATGATCATGTGTTTGGCCAGTCATACGTCATGGGTGATATTTCTGGTTTTTATAGTGCCTTTGGCCTTCAGCTTTCTCCTGATATTCATGAGCGCCTTGATCATTTGAGTGTAGAGTTAGAATTTATGCATTATTTGGCCTATAAAGAATCATATGCCATTCTTCATGATGGAGCAGAAAAACTTAAGACAGTCATTGAAGCGGAGAAGAAATTCGTTAAAGAGCATATTGGTCGATGGGTTCCTTTGTTTTCAGGAATGTTAATTAGAAAAGCCGATTACGGATTTTATAAAATTTTGGCCGATTTCACCTCAAATTGGATGGCCTTCGATATTGCATTTTTAGGGGTAACTCCCCAGCCTTATTCAGAAACTGATTATCGCCCTGCAACATACAATAACCCTGAAGGTCAAAGCTTTGAATGTGGAGCTCAGGATAAAGGTAACGAACTGAGTCTTCTTATGAGTGAAGTGGGTGCGGATGCATTTTTAGATAAGGAAAGTGGGGTATCTGAGCAATCAGGTAATGATTAGTGAATGTTTGGATAAGTCATTTTTGAAAATTTGTTTTAAGGAGTGACAGGTTTGAGGAGACAGTTAGTTAGCAGTCTTTTCGGTTTTAATCTTTTATCAAAGGAGGATGCGTCATTATGAGATTGGTGCAGACGCGTAACAAACGACTGGTGTTTGGCGTTCTTCTGTCTGTCTTGGTGGTCTGTGTAGGTTTGACCATGGGACAGATTCCGCTGGCCGTCTCGCAACCGGTAACAATTCCGGTTGGCAAAATTACTGGGCCAATCCCTATGGATGCGGCAAATCCTGTATGGGAATCCGTGCCTGGTATCGTTGCCCCATTAAGTGGGCAGACGATAACGACCCCAATGCATCCGAACATCTCAGTGAAAACTGTGATGATCAAAATGGCAACAAATGGCGAGGAAATCGGCGTTTGGGCCAACTGGGGTGATCAAACATTAAATAATACTACCATTGGTCCGCAGGATTTCAGGGATCAAGTGGCAGTGCAATTCCCTGTACAATCTGCAGGGGCTCCTCCATTCCAATGTATGGGACAGTCTGGTGGGACGGTCAACATATGGCGATGGAATGCGGAATGGCAAAAAGATCTTGGAGCTGGCGTAGCAGGTATGTGGGATGTTGACAATCAATATCCATCCATAGCCTGGGATTATTACTATGAAGAGCCAGCTGGTGGTGTGACCTATCCTGACCGAATTGGTCGGAGCTTAGGGCCATTTAACCCAGGTATTTGGTCAGGCAACATTATGTCAGATCCTAACATGCGGTTGGGATCAGTCGAAGATTTGAATGCTAATGGATTTAGTACGTTGACTACCCAAGCGTCACAAGACGTTGTGGGGAATGGATTATGGGAGCCGTATGGATCACTGAAGGGTGGCTGCTGCAGCGGTCCAACCTGGCGGGTGGTTATGAAGCGGAGTCTCAAAACGCAAGACCCCAATGATGTTCAATTCGCGGCAGGGGCCAGCTTCCCGGTAGCTTTTGCGGTCTGGGACGGTTCCAACGTAGAACGAAACGGGATGAAAGGGATTTCGACTTGGTTTACGGCTCAAATGCCAAACTAAGTTCCAGCCTTTTCTGGATCAGGTCCATTTTTATTTAGGACTCTGATTGAGTTTGAAAACCTCCGGTAATGGACTCCAGTAATGGGGGAAATTACCGGAGGTTTTTTTTAAATAACCATCTACTCCTTGTGAAATGATATAAAAATTTATGTGACAGGAAATGGCCAATTGTTGCATTGAAGAGAATGCGACGTGTATAAATTTAATATAGGCCATTTTCGCGTTTCTTATTATCCCCATTACCTGGGAGCCGCGTTGTGAAAATTTCACTTTTATTCCCTCCGAGTTGGCATCCCTCTCAGCCCTATTTGAGTGTGCCCTGTCTTTCAGCCTTTCTTGAAAAATCCGGTGTTCCTGTCCATCAGCAACGTGATTTAAATATTGAGTTACTTGATAGGGTCTTAACTAAAGATTTTGGGTTAGATATTCATCCCCGGTTAGTTGATTTGGTGAAAAAGCTGGAAGATTCGGTTTCTGGAGAAACCGGCTATGGGAGTAAGGAACATTACGCTCGTGTTGTGGAATCACTTGACCGATTTCCTTATTTGATAGATGAAATCGAGCCCGTTAAAGCCTCCCTGCGTGGTGAAGAATTTTATCATCTTGATCGATACCGAGAATGCCTCTTTTTGATCGATCGGTGGTTGGAGGTTGTCTCTTCCCTATATTTCCCGACCAGGATGACGGTAGTTGACAACCAATTTGCGTATTCTATTTATTCTTCACGCGAAATTCTTCAAGCTATACACGATGAAAGCCAAAACCCCTATCTGGATCTTTACCGGAAATTCTTCTTTCCCGGTTTTGGTCAGGATATTCCAGACTTTGTTGGGGTTTCCATAACTGCTACATCACAGATCATCCCTGGTTTAACCCTTTGTAAGTTAATTAAGGAAATTCATCCTGAGGTTCATGTAACCGTCGGAGGAAGTATTTTTACGAGGCTGGTGGATAATCTCAGGCGATGTGATCGGCTATTTCAATTGACTGATGATTTCATTGTTTTTGAAGGTGAAACGGCCCTTTTGGAACTGATAAATCAGTTAGACGGAAAAAGAGATTTCAGTAAAGTGCCAAATCTCATCTGGCGGCAAGATGGAAAAATAATTGTGAATCAGCCATTTTACTCGGAAAACCTCGCGGAGCATCCAGCCCCGAATTATGATGGGTTTCCTTTGGGTGAATATTTAGCGCCCCATACGGTGTTGCCAGTGCAATTTTCTAGAGGGTGCTATTATAAGGATTGTGCTTTTTGTGCATTGACTTTGGATCATCAGAATTTTCGTCAAAAAGATCCAATGAAAGTTGTTGATGAATTGGAAGCGTTGTCCAATAAATATGAAACACGGTATTTTTTCTTTACGGATGAGTGCCTGGCACTTTCCCCAACTAAACGACTGTGTAAGGAACTAATTCATCGAGGGTTGGATTTACAGTGGACGGCCGAGTTGCGATTTGAGAAGAATTTATCTCGTGAGTTACTAACCTCCATGCGGGAGGCAGGATGTCAAAAAATTGTTTTTGGGTTGGAAACCTATAATGCCCGGCTGATGGATTTTATGGTGAAGGGGATTACCCAGGGAAATGTTGATCGAATCTGTTCTGATTGTGTTGATCTTGGAATTGCGGTGCATTGCTACGTGATCGTGGGATTTCCGACTGAAACGGAAGAAGAGTCCTTGGAAACATTGAATTTTATTGTCAATAATACGAAGCTGAATTCTTCCTATGGATTTTCCTGTCAACCATGTTTGTTTGATCTAGAAAAGGAAGCCCCCATTATGAGTGATCCAGGGGGGTATGGGATTCAACGAATTATGCGGCCAGCTTCGGAAGATTTGAGCTTAGGGTTCTTTTATGAAGTGAAAACAGGCATGACTCCGGAGCAGGCTGAAAAAGTGTACCAGTATGTGTATGAAAAGATCAGCGAAGTTGTGTGTGAATTACCATTTAATTACTCCATGGCGGATGGGTTGTTATATATCACCCGTCATAACAAACAGTTTGAAGTGGAACCCTCTAGGATTTAGATAAGATTATATCTTGGATGAAGATCTAGCCATTTCAATACACATGCGCTTCAATCTCTGAAATTCAAAAATATGATTTCCACTACTGAAAAACATCAAGAAAGAATAGACGGCCCAGGGCTTCTTTTTGAATGGGGGCTCAAGAGTTTGTTGTTTGCAGCCTTTTTTGAATTGGTGCTGTATCGGCTGGTTTCACGGTTGGGTATGCACCTTGGCAAGTTAGCCGAAAAATATGAAGCGGTCAGAATAGGATTTCGCACGCTCTCCTCCTTAGGGTTTGTACTATTGAATATGACTGCGATTCTGGTTTTTCTGATTTTAGGGATTTTGCTGGTTCAAAAAATACGAACAAAGCTATGGGTGGGAGAATGGGATAAGTTTGTTATTCCATTGGCGGCCTTATTGGTAGCTTGTACGGTGGGCTATTTACTCTTTCCTCCGGTTATGGTCGGAACGATTGTCTATAATGTTTTGGCGTTTGGGTTGCTCGTTTTTCTTGTTTTGGAATACTGGGCTACTCACCGGGTGTTTAGCCAACGGCTCATGGTGGGGACTTTTTTCCTTGGGATTAGCGGATGGTTGTATTATCAGACGATGTCAACGACTTATGGATGGCTCAATATTTTTGATGCCCCACCCCTGGTGCATGAAGGTAATAGGCTTGGTGAGGCATTAATGGTGCTTTCAAGCATCCTAGTGTTTTGGGCCTATGGGACTACGTCAATTATCACCAAAAACAAGCAACAACGCCGGTGGGGATTAACTTTGCTTATTAGCGGTGGCAGTGCTTTTCTAGCCCTACTTTTCCTGGATTTTTTTCTTTCTCTCTGGAATCCTGAAGTGGCGAAAGAAGTCAGAAAGGCTGGCGAGGGGATAGGCTGGATTTTTCAAATGGGAATGGGCTATACCTTTTATCTCCCCTTTGCATTTTATGTGTTGGGTTTTACCTGTTGGGCGTATACCGTAATTAAGTTGGTGTTGATCGGTCGGTTGGCAGGATATGGGCTGGGTCTCATGTTTATGGCAGGCTATGCGCTCCAATTATCCCATTTGACCTTGATGGTAGTGCTTGGGTTAATGTTGCTAAATATTGATAAAAGAGGAACTTTGGGAAAGCTTCGTAAGAAAGCTCAAGAAGGGTTAGTCTATCAACCAAATCGTCCCATTTACGGGCAAACACAGTAGTTAGGACACACGCAATGGAAGAACAAAGTGCTGGAAGCCAAACGATGGAGCTGCAGTCTGGCGAGACGACCACAGATGAACGCCCATTAACGGTTGATGAGGAAATTGCTGAGATTGAAAAGTTGTTGAGCGAGGAGCCGGACGACTTTCAAGCACGGTGTCGATTGGGTGAGCTCTATTTCAATAAAGGCCGTATGGATGAGGCCTTGGCGGAAGTAAAGAAATCAATTGAGATGGCAGAAGGTATTCGGGTAGAAATGGATCGGTCTCTGGCCATGTACTATTCGAATCTTGGAACGATCTATGGAACAAAAGGGATGCTGGATGAGGCCACGGGTCAATTTAAACGAGCATTGGAATTAAACCCCTATGATGTGCTTGCTCTCTTTAATGTCGGCCGACTCTATAATGATAAAAATGCATTTTTAGAGGCCAAGGAGTATTTCGAACGTCTGATCGAAATTTCACCTGAAGATCCCATTGCTTGGTATAATTTGGCTGGAGTCTATGAAAAATTGGATGACCCCAATATCTCCGACTTTAATACGTTAGACATGGCAATGCAGGCTTATATGAAAGTACTACAATTTGATCCAAGTAATTTGGAGTCGAGTTTTAAGCTCATGGAAATTGCCTTAAATCTCAAGAAATCTGATCTGGCGGTTAAAATAATGGAAGATGCCGTTGAAAATAATCCTGATGAACCATTGGCCTATTATAATCTGATTAACACCTATGAAAAGTGTAAGATGTTTGAACAAGCGGAAGAGGCCAGAAATCGTCTCAAAGATCGGTTTAGCAAGCGTTCGAGAGAAATGGTAAAAAAGTGATACCCCAACAAGGAGAGGTACCATGTTTGGAAGCTTAGGATTTACAGAATTAATTCTCATCCTCATGATTGTGCTGATCATTTTTGGGGCGGGGAAATTGCCGCAATTGGGCGAAGGGGTTGGAAAAGCGATTAAAGGGTTCAAGAAATCTGTCCATGAGGCAGAGGCGTATGACCTGGACCCCCAGGCCCAGGCGGAAAATACGGCGTCGGCCAATCATGGCAATGCTCAACCACAAATTTCCCAGCCTATGCAGACCGTCCCGACAGAACCGGTTACCCCAATGCAAACGGAAGCAGTCCAGCCCGCTCCCCAGGAACAGGTTCCTGCGTCTTCTAAGGCCTAGTTTTGCTTAAACGGCAATTGGGCAAAAGTCTTTTCCGTGGTGGTAGTGGGACCAGATTGTTTTCGAAATAATCATAAAGGGTAAATTTTCTATGAGTATTGAGACCGCATTGGAGATCGGGGTGATTGAAACCTTCGCCGGCAACGGAAAATCACGGAGCACAGGGGATGGCAAGCGAGCCGTGAAATCTGGAATTCCGTTGCCTAACCATGTCACCGTTGATCGGGAGGGGCGGTTTTTCTACATTGCGGAATCCGGGTCTGACCGAATCAGGCGAGTGGACATGGAGACAGGGCTGTTGCATAACTTCTCGGGGACTGGTGAGACATGTTATAGCGGCGATTACGGACCATGTGGGGAAGCTGGGCTTTATCTCCCATTAGATGTCTTGTGTGATTCACACAATCATATTTATGTCTGTGATTCAGGTAGCAATCGAATTCGAAAAATTGACGCGGATACAGGAATCATTACAACCATCGTTGGTACGGGGCAGTGGGGATTTAATGGTGATGGGCCAGCCCTGGAATGCAATTTAACATATCCTGCAGCCATAGCCATTGACGATCAGGATCATCTGTATATTGCAGATACGCAAGCCCATCGCATTCGGCATTATAATCCTCAGACAGGAATGATTACGACAATTGCTGGGTGTTGGACGGCAGAAGATGATGAGCGTGTGAGTCCTTTGACGGCCCAAAATCTTATTGTCCTTTCTGGCGATGCGATAGGGATAGATTTTAGCAACGATGAAGGTTTACTGCGGCCGCGGTGTTCAGATGGACTGGATTTGTCGTTATATCTTGACGATGGCAAGCCTGCTCTAGAGTGCAAATTGTACGATGTGGTTGATATCGATGTGGACCGGCATGGCGATCTGTATCTCACGGATAAGGG
>JACDDF010000260.1 GCA_013817135.1 Nitrospirales bacterium | reverse complement strand
GTGTACATGTACCACCTCCTGGTGGGAAGGTCGCTTTTGTTAGGAGACATTTAACTCCTTTTACCTTACTCGACCGAAAATGCCTTATGCAATGAGGTACCCGAGACCAAGGAATGAGGGAGGCCGGGGATTGGATAAAGAATAATTATGGAAGAGGGGCGGGCACGCGGGAGCCTTCAACGCTTTGGCGTCGACTATCTACCATGCGATCGGCAACCTCGGTAATGTGCTTTTCAAGAATCAAACGCAAATGACTACCGGGTCGATAGTCCGCCGGTGCCATGAAATGGACCCGGTTGGCATGCCGGGTCAACTGATAGCATTTTTCAAAGGATCTTCGGGTTTGATCCTCAGGATTGTAGACCGCCAAGGCAAAGCCGTCGTTCTTCTTCATGAGGGTGAAACAGGGAACGTCCGTGGGTCCGTCCCCCACATACACCATTTGAGGAAATGGCACTCGGCGGCTCTCTTCGGGCATGTGATCATTCACGTCCTGGTCGAGATTGAGTAGGCCCTTATTTACTCGAAAGAGAAACTGGGTTTTCTGGGTATGGCTGATGGTGCGTTTGGGAAAACTGATATGGCCGTTTTCTTCATCAAACTCGCATCCGAAAATGGCTTTGACATGGTTAGCCACGACGCTTCCATCCAAAATAGCCTTTAGACCTGAACTGACCACGTAGTGTTCAAGCCGGATGCCAAACTCCTCATATTTCGGTTTTTTGAAAATTGTATTGAGTTCACCAAAGCACTCAGGAACCCCCTTGAAAAACTCTAAAAGGTTGCCCATGGACTTGAGATCCTGATTCGACAAGCTTCGAATCTGGTCATATTCCAACATGCGTTTCATGTAGGCAAGTTCCTGGTCGTAGCCTTTCTCTTTGATTAAATCGGTACAGCTTGGCCAAAAGGTGGCAGGATCAAGTTCGGCATGTCGCAGGATGGTGTGATCCTGCATGTAGTGCGGGCTCAACGTATGATCAAAGTCATAGATGATAGCAATAATGTTCTGGGGTTGATTCATAAGATTTCCTTGAGAGATCCTGGGAAACGCAGTGTAAGATTGAGGAGTGAAAGGAGTCAACGAATAAGCCAAGGCCAGGAAAGGAAGCCCTGGGGGCCTTTTCAGATGTGAAATGCTGTTGAAGCAGAAAGGATGTCGTGTGAAAGTCAGATTAGAACGCGGACGAGCATTTATACGCCATAGCGCATACGCGTCCCCTGCTGGTTCGAAAGAAGAATTTCCTGAGCAGTGAGTTCTTTCGGGAAAAGCGTGCCGGAGATCTTGGTGCCGTGAAGACTGGCCCCCTCCAAATTGCATTGAGAAAGATCCACCCCTCGAAGATCGGCTTGTCGGAAATAACTTCCCCGGAAATCCATTCCTGCCACTTCAATGCCGCGAAAATCAACACTCCGGAAATCACAATTGCTGAGATCAGGTTTCTCCCCGGTCTTGAACAAGGCATTGAATTCAGCAATTTTCCCATCTCGAAGCAAGGTATACATGGGGTGGAGGGAGATTTTAGGTTTCATACTGTGATCTCTATGATGATCAAACAGTTCTCTTGAGATCCCCTGAGCGCGATCTCAGGTATGGGTAATCCTTTTACCGTATCGGTTGACCGCTGCCTAGAATAAAGGGATCAAGGCTATCTTTCGTCATTTGCCCGTAGAGCATTGGGGGACCCAATCGAATCAAGGCAGGTCAGGAAATAGAAGGGACGGGTGTCCTCAAATCGAGAAAAAGCGGAACCCTGGAGTATTCGCAATTTAGTTGAAAATGGCTTGGAAGGTCGTACGAGGTTTATGGAGTCTTGTTACAAAGAGATCCAGGTGGGTGGTTTTATGGAAAGTGTCGTTTTTAAACATCCAGAGCTTGTGAAACGCGGTCTGTTATTATTTTTTGAGCGTTACGGCCTGTCCGTAGTCGTGGTTGCAGCTTGTTGGTCAGTTCAGTCTAAAAAATTGCCTTGATGAGTTCCTGAATGCTGCGTTGCATATCGGTGTCGTCTGTAATCGGGCGGGTAATGGCGGCATCGCAAGCCCGGTCGGGGGCAACGCCCTGTTGCATCAACGTCCCGGCGTAAATCAATAGTCTGGTACTCACGCCTTCCTCCAGGCCATGGTTACGGAGATTTCTTACCTTTTCACCCAATTTGACTAACCGGATGGCAATGTCCCTGGAGACCTTGGCTTCATGCTCCACGATCCTGGTCTCGATATCTTTGGGAGGATAACCAAACTCAATGGCCATGAAGCGCTGCTTGGTGCTTTGTTTTAACTCTTTTAAGACGCTTTGATATCCGGGGTTGTAGGAGATCACCAGCAAAAAATCATCCACGGCTTCAAGAATCTGCCCTTTTTTTTCAATGGGCAAAAACCGTCGGTCATCACTCAATGGATGGATCAGCACCGTCGTATCTTTTCTGGCTTCGACCACCTCATCCAAATAGACCAAGGCGCCATGTTTGACTCCCAAGGTGAGCGGACCATCCACCCACACGGTTTCTTCACCTTTTAATAGGTATCGCCCGATCAAATCTGATGCCGTCAAATCTTCATGGCATGCGACGGTGATCAAGGGCCGATTAAGCCGATGAGCCATATGCTGGACAAACCGGGTTTTCCCGCATCCAGTGGGGCCTTTCAGCATGACTGGTATCTTGTTTTTTGCCCCGACGGAGAACAGGTCAATTTCCCCGTTCACTTCCTGATAAAACGGCTCCTCGGTTACCCGGAATTGTTCAATGCCGAATTCAAGACCCTTCATAAATCAATCCAATGTCATGTAAGGATGGAACAGTGAAACAGGTGAATGACTTGACCAGCATTATACGGATGTTAAATCAGAGAGGACAACCTGCAAGTGCTATCGATGGAATTCCAAATGGGAGATCCCGATCACTTATGAGGGCTGGGCAATGTAGTTAGGCACTAATTGACAGGGGTGATAGGCCAGTTTTGTTTTTGCTAAGGCTGGCAGCCCTGAATCATCCATGGTATTTATCAGTGGATATGCCTGAAACTCGCGACAGAATTCACGGAAAAGATACTGGGCTAAACCGTAGACTGATCGATCTGCCACCTCCAGCAAGACGCAAAACACCTCAGGTGAGCGTGGGAACCCGAACGTATAGGCTTTGACAGCTCCATCCACCCACACGATTCGCCCGGTGAGACCGAGTTCACGATGTTCCTGGAGGGTTACCCGATGGGCACTCGCGGCATCCCGAAGCATCATGCGGGCCACATCCCCGTTGGGTCCTAATCGGGAAATGGGGGTATCTTCCTTTTGATATACCCAACGGTGAAAAAGGGTGAAAAACGCATCACGATCGATGATCTGGTAGGGGGCAATCCTGATGCGGTGTGCGCGAATAAATCACTAGCACGCGGCACGTTGAGATCTGTAGGGATTTCTTTTCAGATGGATGAGATCGGCCGTGCGATAGAGGTAATCGGAGTCCTTTGGTATGAGGGTGTATCCCCATTCTTGAATCTCTTCCTTTAAATCAGCGGGAATGTTTTCAATTCGCGTAACGTTGGATCCACGATTCCGGATCTCCATATACGCCATCGCCTGACTTAGCACGTTTTTGAGAGGGCTGCCGGATGAGGATCCGATGTCTGACCAAGGTCCGACAGGAGGCAGAGGCATAAAGATCCCATCGGAATATTCCGCGAAGAGACATAGCTAACCGTCCATGTCCGTCCAGGAAAAGGTAAACAGGTCTTTCCAGATATAATGCTGTGGAAATGACCAGGTCCTCAAGGGGGTTTTCCCCCCGATACATGTGTAGGCAATGGCCTGGTCCAGATGAACCTGATCTTTGATGGTCAAGGGACTGAGATGAATGGACATGAAAGATAGTTATACGGGATGGAGGGTTTGTGAGAAAAGAGCGAGTCTGTGGCCGTCACCGCGTGTCGCGCATATTGGAGGAACGAAGAGTCGCAGTCAGGCGGTCGAGGGTTTGCAATACGACGACATCCGGTTGAAACGGAGTCACTAATCGAGGATGACCGGCTAGGGCATTTAGAACGTTATCGGATTCCAGATAGGTCGCCACTCGTTGGGCCTGTTCCATGAGCGCCTTTGGAAGGGTCAGCATTGTAGTTGGTGGGGCACCCCCCGTGAGAGGCCTGTCTCCGTCGGCCTGCTCAAGAAGGAACGGACACAGTGTGTCCCACCCAAGCACGACCCAATCGTGTTGGGCATTCCACATGAGCGCGAAGGGGTACAATTGGCAATCCAGGGGACGCACCTCATAAATATGACAGTGTTGTGTGATGGGATCAAATGCCGGACAGAGAAATCCTTCATCCGTGGGATGTCGAACGACTTCAATCTGACTACCCCGATGATCAGGAAGGGAAGAGGAAGGGATGCCGTGTGTGACTGCCTGTCGAATTTCATCTTCAGTCAAGTAGGGTCTGAGGAAACTGTCTTGTTCGGGGAAACGACAGCACACTTGGCATTTAAAACAGACGGCCGAGGGAACGACCTGTGGACCAGGAATTATGGGGATTGCCTGAGGCATATGTTCATAACTTTTATGGCTACTTGGCCCGCCATTTCCCTCAAGGGCGTGCCTTGTCTGGTTCCAAGAGAGCGTGCTACGATCTCCCCTATTCTAGCAAAAGGCCCGTCATCAAGGTCCAAGCTTTTCATGTTAGGCCCGAATTGAAGTATTTCGTACAGGTCCAACCTCTTTTGATCGACGAGTGAAGGACGTCAGAGTGCTTGGTCCGTTACACACGTCTTCCACGATTAACCCAGGATCGGTTATTTCTTCCCA
>JACDDF010000259.1 GCA_013817135.1 Nitrospirales bacterium | reverse complement strand
TCGACGTTCCGATTCATGCACAAACTGTTCAGGTAGGGCCTGCGCGTTCGTCCATTGTTCTTTTTCGACAATTCGGTGAGCCCGCTTAAATCCGATCATCAGCGGATCAAAATCCGGCTGAGGCACCATGGCTTCCAAGGCCTGCATGCGTGCGACCAAATCAGCCATATCACAGACATTCGAATTGGGAACGTGGATGACCGCTTCCATGATATCTTCCCGTAAGCCCAGGTGTTGCCTGCCATAGAACCGAAGCCGGTCAAGAATGAACGCCACAACATCTGAACCGGTTTGAGGAGTGCCACGCACCTTCCCACCCTGTCCATCTAAGATCTGCAGCGCCTGATTCACAACGGAGGCGACATTCAGCCGGAGGGGCGTTTCTGCGATTATCCGCACCAACCCATACGCGGCTCGACGTAACCCCAACGGATCTTCCGAGCCGGACGGGGACATTCCTGCCGCAAAAAAAGCCACGATGGAATCACACCGATCGGCCACGGCGAGTAGGACGCCAGGCAGCTCGGTCGGCAATTGATCTTCTGGGAATCGGGGAAAATACTGTTCACCAATGGCGCGACACACCTCTGCAGATTCGCCATCATGCCTGGCATATTCTTCCCCCATGACCCCTTGCAGAGTTGGAAACTCACCAACCATTCCGGTGGTCAAATCCGCCTTGGCCAGAAGAGCGGCGCGTCGGCAGATCTCGTCAAGATCCTTTCGGCCGATCTGCTCAGCCATCCATCCGACCAGGTGACCCACCCGATCTACTTTTTGACGAACAGTGCCCAACTTGTGATGCAACAAAACGCCTTCCAACGCCGGCACTCGTTCATGGAGCGGGCGTTTCGAGTCTTCTGTAAAGAAATATTGAGCGTCACTCAGGCGAGCTGACAGGACTCGTTCATTCCCTTTGGTCATGAGCGGGGTATTTCCCCACGGCATATTCGTCACCGCAATAAATTTTGGCAGGAGCGCGCCATCCTTGGTCATCAGCGAGAAAAACCCTTGATGCTCTTTCATCGATGAGATCAGAACCGGTTTGGGAACCGCTAAAAATTCTTTCTGAAACGTTCCGAGAATAGCGTGAGGGTGTTCCACACCGAAGACCGCCGTTTCAATCAGTTCATCCCGGGACAATGGATCCACCTGTCCTTTCGCCGCCTTAGCCAACGCCGATACTTGTTGCCTAATGAGACTCCGACGCTCTTCAGGATCAACCAGCACCCCCAGTCGCTTCATGGTCTCGATATAATTGTCGGCGGTGGTGAGAGGAAGCGCCTGTCCCGGCTTTTTTCCTTTCGCTCGATAAAATCGATGCCCCTTCGTCATGGCGCTGGATTGAATCCCCGCAAATTCTATCGTGAGCGGTTGGTCGCCTAATAGCGCGACCACCCAGCGAATCGGACGACCAAATTTTGCCCGCGAGGCATTCCAGCGCATCGCTTTCGGAAAGGCCAATTTACTTAAGATCTGCGGAAGCGCCTCCGTGATCACTCGCTGGGCCGACTGACCTTGTTGATGCGTTTCGACCGCCATGTAGGCCCCTTTGGGCGTATCTTTCCTACGAAGTTGGTCAACCGGCACTCCTTGAGATTTGGCAAACCCCAAGGCTGCCTTGGTGGGCTGTCCCGAAGCATCTAAGGCTGCAGAGACCGGGGGGCCTAATATTTCCTGAGTCAGGGAAGCTTGCTGCGGTTGCACACCTTTGACCAGCAACGCTAAGCGCCGCGGCGTGCCCACAGTCCTCAAGGACTCATACTCCAACCGGCTATCCGCAAAGAGGCGTTGCCCAAGATTTGCCAAATCTTCCAATGCCTGCGGAATAACAGCCGACGGCAATTCTTCCGTCCCAATTTCTAACAAAAACGGGACAGTCTTTGGCTGAGACTTCGAGACAGACTTGGCCTTTACATTTTTGCGGGTTGTTCTTGATGGTGCCATAAGCCTACTTGCCACAGCCCTGCATCGGGGCATCGGGGCAGCGATTCAAATGATCTTTTGTTGTCTATGAGGACGGGCGGAAGCCGACGCATGTCGTAAGAGTGGGAAACCCATCTGCTCACGTTGCCCAAGATAGGCTTTCGCACATTTCCTGGCAAGGTTTCGAACCCTGCCGATATAGCCTGTTCGTTGAGCCACACTGATCGCTCCTCTGGCATCCAACAAATTAAAGAGGTGAGAACACTTCATACAGCAATCGTAGGCCGGTAACACCAGTCCCCGTGGATGCTCCAGTAACTGTTGACATTCCTTTTCGTAGCGATCAAAGCCGGTCTGAATCAAATCCACATCGGCTGCCTCAAAGTTATAGACGGAAAACTGGACTTCGGACTCATGATAGAGGTCTCCGTATCGAACGTCTTCTGTCCACATCAGGTCATACACGTTGTCGACTTGCTGCAGATACATGGCAATGCGTTCCAACCCATACGTTAACTCCACCGTGACCGGATCCAGCTCCAATCCCCCGATCTCTTGAAAGTAGGTAAATTGCGTGATCTCCATCCCATCCAACCGGACCTCCCATCCCAACCCCCAGGCCCCTAACGTGGGAGACTCCCAGTCATCTTGAAGAAATTGAATATCGTGTTGGTAGGGATCTAACCCCAAATGGGCAAGGCTTTGTAGATACAGATCTTGCGAATCCGCAGGAGCCGGTTTCAACACCACCTGATATTGGAAGTAATGCTGAAGGCGATTCGGATTATCCCCGTATCGGCCATCGGTTGGTCTTCGACAGGGTTCAATATACGCCGCGCGCCAAGGCTCAGGTCCGATCGCGCGAAGAAAAGTTGCGGGATTAAACGTCCCCGCCCCTTTTTCAGTGTCATACGGCTGAGTCAAAATGCAGTGGTGGGATTTCCAAAACTGATGAAGGGAGAGAATAATGTCTTGAAAGGTCACAACACTTGACCCTGGCCCCTAGGTTGACCCTGGAACAGCCGAGCAATGAGGTAAGCCATGAATAATTCCGTCCGTTTTCTGCGCGTAGGGAGGAAAATTTTACGTTAGCAATAAACCCTATACCAGTCAAGATTATCAGATTGGGATTACAGATTATCAGATTGGAAACGGCCCAAACGCGGAAGAGATCAGTCAAGAAGATTTTGACCTCCGCACCTTGTTTTTTTCTGGAGTCTCAAGTATATTTCGCGACTTGTTTATCCATTGAGGAGGGGCTAGACCAATGAAACCATTCTCTAACATGTTCCTATGTGCTTCTTTCGGTCTCACAATCTTGGCTTTCGGCTGCGCTGAGATGAATAGCGGAAAGTCGGATGGCACTGGATCGTCGACCAACCCGGCAGCGTCCACTCTACCGGCAACGTCCACTGCACCGGCAACGTCCACTGCAACGCCAACTTCCACTGCACCGGCAACGTCCACTGCACCGGCAGTGTCAACAACAAAAGGCAATGTTCCACCAGTGACTTCGGATCCTACCCGAGTCTCCACGGGCACGCAGGACGACACGCTTGAAGCCTGTACCTCCAGGATTCCCAAGGATGCCACTGATGGCCAACGCATGATCGCCACGACGAGTTGCGAACGTGACGCCAATGCCAGAACCTCCATTGACGCTGTTCCAGGCAAATAAAACCATGCTTGCTGGCGGCTCCCGGCCACCAGCAAGCATTCTGTCTCTCGCCTCCATTCGAATATCTAAAAATATTTAGATAATCGAAGTCCCTCAGGTCTTTGGGCTTCTCAATACCCGATAGACGCCAACAAGAAAATCCAGGGTTTCGGTTCCCTGGCGGTCCTTTGATGATTTCATCAAGATAGCCGCCATTAGCTTGAGGAGAAATCTTTAATGAGGATCGTTCCCTCCATCCCGGTATGCCCTTTTATCCAACATCGATAGGGATAGAGACCGGCAGATGCGGTGAAAGACAACTCAATCGATTGACCCGGCTCAAGCACAACGGCATTGGCTTCCTGAAGCGCAACCCTTGGCTGATGCCATAGGACGTTAGCCTCCGGACCAAACAATTCCTGACTGTGAAACACATGGCGTTCACGTCCCTGATTCCGAATCAGAAGACGAAGAGGCTGGTCGGATACCCATTCAATCCTCGTAGGACTAAATCGAAATTCCTCAGCAGTCACAATGATGGTGGGTGGACCACCCCATTCACACGAGATCTGCAGAACGAGGAAACCGATGACCCACAGCAGCCTCGGTCGAGCGGTCCAACAAATCCTACGCTGTAGGTAAATCCATTTCCAGAATTTCATCAACATCCCCTGTATTCATCTCACCAGCCATCTATTCCGGAACACGATCCGGGCTATGAATGGCCTCCTTTCAAAAATCACATGCACACGAGGAGGAAGTTCTGACATAATGGCCCATGTCCTCATCTATCGTCGTTAAAGGTATCCAGTTGTCCGCACGATGTGGGGTCACTGAAAGGGAAAGACAGCAACCTCAACCCCTCCTGGTCGACCTCATCTTCCGATGCCCCAATCAATCGGCCTTTCAGAGCGATGAATTATCCGATACGGTCGATTATGGAACAATCACGCAACGGATTCAGGCCATTGGGGAAGGGCAGGCCTTTTCCCTGATTGAAACAATGGCGGAGACAATCTGCCAAGCCCTGTTTCATGAATTTCCCATTACCCGTCTCAAAATATGGGTCAGAAAAATCCGCCCTCCGTTGAATAGGATTGAGGGGTCAGTCGGGGTTCAGTTGATCCGGTCACGCCAACCAATCGCCTCTACGGATCTCCAGCATCTTTCTCCATTTCTGGTAGACCACCTCTCGCGACTTCCTCACGGAACAGTAT
>JACDDF010000258.1 GCA_013817135.1 Nitrospirales bacterium | reverse complement strand
GCCCTCAGGCCTCTTCAAGTCAGAAATCTATCGAACGATCTGAGGATCAAGGGCTGGTTCAAATTGGAGAAATTACCATCAAACGAGAATGAACCGTCCATCGGCTGTATTCAGATTATATTTGAAGGGGATGAGAAAATTCACTCAGTCCTACGATGCACCCTGAGGTGAGCATTACAATGTTTTGGGAATGGAGGGTGGAGAACGATGCACGGGGGTATTTGTACAAGGCAGAGGCGTGGATTACAATAGGACACGAGACAACTCAGGCAACACCAGAGAACAAACCAAAAAAGGGGATTCAATATGAAGCTCTATCTCGATACCGGCAGTGTCAAGGAAATTCGTGAAGCAGCCAGTTATGGCCTGGTAGACGGCATCACCACAAATCCTTCGCTTGTGTCTAAGGAAGGACGTGATTTCAAGGAATTACTCCTGGAAATTTGCGGAATTGTGGATGGGCCCATCAGTGCAGAAGTGGTCAGTGTTGAAGCCGCGGCCATGGTGAAGGAAGGAAAAGAATTAGCGAAGATTCACAAGAATATCGTCGTGAAATGTCCCCTCATTCCGGAAGGACTTAAGGCCACGAAGCAATTGTCCAGCGAAGGAATCCGGGTCAACGTCACGTTGTGCTTCTCTCCCACTCAAGCCTTGTTGGCCGCCAAAGCGGGGGCATGGTGCGTCTCGCCATTCATTGGCCGTCTGGACGATATCAGTTCAAATGGCATGGAGCTTATTCGGCAAATCCTGACGATCTACGAAAACTATAATTTCAACACACAGGTGCTCGTCGCCAGCGTTCGCCACCCCCAACATGTCGTCGAAGCGGCCCTCCTCGGCGGACATATTTGCACGATGCCTTACGGAATATTCCAGCAGCTCATCAAACATCCGTTGACTGACAACGGGTTACAGAAATTCCTCGCGGATTGGGAAGCCAGACCCTCCAACAAGGCCTAATCGAACCATCAAGCCAGAGGAACCCGCGGACGTCACGACGGTGCGATCAGCTTGCGGACGGTTTTAAAGATCCCGTGAAACATCGGGCGGGTAAGTGTACCCGTGAAGGTATTTTGCTGACTGGGATGGTAAGACCCGACCAAGGTCACTCCCCAGGATAAGACATATTGGGCTCCATGGCTGAATTTCGGTCGGGGGGATGGTACATGCAAACCCATAGCCTGACAGGTTCGCAAATATTCATCAAAGGCGATCTTCCCAAGCGCCACGATAACCTTGACCCGCCGCAATAATCGTAATTCTTCCTGCAAATAGGGACGGCAGGCGGCGAATTCTGCTTTTGTGGGTTTATTGGCCGGGGGAGCACAACGTACCACCGCCGCGACATAACAATTGTTGAGCATGAGCCCATCGCCCCGATGGGTCGAATCCGGCTGGCTGGCAAACCCGAACGCATGCAGCGCTTCATACAACCAGTCTCCGCTTCGATCCCCGGTAAATACCCGTCCGGTTCGGTTTCCTCCATGGGCCGCGGGAGCCAAGCCCACCACAAAGACCTGAGCATTAGGATCCCCGAACCCGGAAATGGGCCGTCCCCAATATTCCCAATCCCGAAACCGTTTGACCTTTTCCTTGGCAATAGCCTGACGATAGGTCGTCAACCGTTCGCAGGTCGTGCAGTCCGTAATGGTCTTCTGGAGAAGCGTGAACGAATTCATCCTATGGTGATCGTATCATAGACAGGCACGAATCAGTCCAAACTCGGGAAATCCCGATCAAAGCTCTCTGGACCGATTCGCACATCCGCCATATCCGCTTTCCCTATGTTCCTTTCCTGATCCCCACAATTCAGTTGTCTTGACATTGTCATTCATGAAAGGCAGGCTATATATAGAGGACCGGGTGATTCCGTTCCGATAATCCCTTCTTCGTCAGGTTGACGGTATGAACGATACATGCCTGGTTACTGTCCATGTCTTGACCCCTAAGATATTGGAATAGCGTACATGCTCACTCGGCCGGATTCGACTCCCATTAGACCATCAGAAACCCCCTCCTCTTCCTCTACTCACTCCTTAATCGAACTTCGTCGTAAACAAATTCATCAACTTTTCTCTTTAGTTCCGATGGCCATTCTGGCCTCCATCATTAATGGTGGGCTGGTGGCATTTATTCTCATGGATGTCATTGCCTCAACGGTCGTGTCGGGGTGGATAATCGGCATTGTGGGAATTAACATTCTCTGGTCAGGTTTGGTCTTGGCCTATCGCCGGGCATCGAAACCACTCTTACACCCAAGCAGATGGATGACCTGGTTTGTTGCCGGCAATAGTGCCTCCGGACTGATTTGGGGCATGGCCGGCATGGCCCTGTACCCGTCGGCTTCCCCAAGCCACCAAATGTTTTTAGCCTTGGTGCTGGGAGGAATGGCGGCAGGCTCAACTGCCGTCCATGCAGCCTATTTCCCTGCTTTTTTGGCCTACAGTCTTCCCACAACGTTGCCACTCACTTATCAATTTTTTGCGCAGGGTGACCCTCCCCACCAAGCCGTGGGGATTATGGGTTTCACCTTTCTCGCGGTGATTACAGTCACCGCCTACCGAAACTTTTCCATGGTCAAAAACACCCTCACCTTGGAAATAGAAAATTTCCAATTAATCAACCAATTGGAACAGACTCACTCTCAAGCCGAAACCCTCAATCGTTCCTTAAGCAAGGAAATCAAAAACCGCATAGAAATCGAAAAGGAACTCCTTCATCACAAAGACCATCTTGAGTCTCTTGTGGGGATTCGAACTGCCGATTTGCAAAAATCGGAAGCGCGGTATCGAATGGTTGTCGAAAAGATTTCCGATGTTATTTGGGTCATGGACCTGGAGGGATCGAAGTTTTCCTACATCAGTCCCTCTCTGGAACGTTTGTTGGGGTATTCGGGTCATGCCTTTGACACGCTTTCGCCAGATACCATTTTGATGCCTGATTCCATGGTCACTCTGAGGGAAGCCATCAAACAAGAACGCGCCCATCACCAATCCCACACTCATGACCCAAATCGATCGTTTTTGTTAGTCTTGGAACATCAACATCGCAATGGATCCTCAGTATGGGCGGAGGTGCGGGGAAGCCTCCTGTTCGACAAAAGCAATGTCCCCATAGGCATTACGGGAGTCACAAGAGATGTAACGGAACGCAAAAAAACTGAAGAGGAAAAGCAGCGCCTGGAAGCCCAATTGCTTCGTTCCCAAAAATTGGAATCTGTGGGAAATCTAGCCGGCGGCATCGCCCATGATTTCAACAATTTCCTGACGACCATCCTGGGGAATATTACTCTGACCAAACAAATCCTGCCTTCTTCCAATCAACCCCAGCCCTACTTAGAACGAGCTGAACGTGCGGCTCTTCACGCCAAACACCTGACGCACCAATTGCTCACGTTCTCGAAAGGCGGCGATCCCATTAAACAAACCGTGGCCTTACACGAGTTGATCAAGGAATCTTCCGAACTGGCTCTTTCCGGATCATCGCTTATCTGCCAAACATGGGCAGATCCAAACCTATGGACCATTGAAGCCGACCCTGGGCAAATCAAACAGGTTATACAAAACCTTTTAATAAATGCCATCCATGCCATGCCTCATGGAGGATCCATCACCATTCACGCCGAAAACATCCAACTGTCCGATCCGGACATGAGAAGTCCTCTGCCTCTTTCTGCTGGGCCGTATGTGAAAACCACCATCACCGACGAAGGGATCGGAATCCCCGAAGATCATTTGCCAAAAATCTTTGAACCATACTTTACGACAAAGTCAGCGGGACAGGGTCTGGGTTTGGCCTCGACCTATGCCATTATAAAAAAACATGCCGGTCATGTGGCCGTGGAATCCCAGGTCGGAGGAGGCACCACCTTCACGCTCTACTTTCCTGCATCTCCCAGGGCCACCCCATCACCCAAACCCTTGAACCTGGACATTCGTCAGGGACAAGGAAAAATTTTAGTCATGGATGATGAAGAGTCTATTCGAATGATGGCAGGAGAAATGTTATCGCATTGTGGATACGAGGTGAGAATGGCAAAGGATGGAGAGGAAGCGCTGGCCTTATATCAACAGGCCATGGACACTCACACGCCTTTTCTCTTGGTGATCCTAGACTTAACGGTGCCGGGAAAACTTGGCGGCATGGGAACCTTGGCCCGGTTACGACAACTCGACCCACAGGTCAAGGCACTCGTCTCCAGCGGATATTCGAATGATCCGATCATGGCTAATTATGCCTCCCATGGATTCGGCGGGGTGATTACAAAGCCCTATTCGCTGATCGAACTGAGCAACATGGTACACCAAAGACTCTGGCGTCAATCTCCCCTCGCAACCGGACAAACCCCTTCCGACCCACCAGGACAGATGTCCTCTTTTTCCCCTTCCTCTCATTAATTGTGTCCCGGTCCCCTTCTTCCACACTCGGTGACAGACCCAGCGGCCTCTATCTCTTCTTGTGGACTCCTTGTATTGACTAAGGATGGCAGAAGCTCACCTTAAATTTCTCAGACTCATTCCTATTGATAATATGGTACATTGCAGAAAATTTCTTTCGAAAAAGCATTCACTCTCTTCACAATCATGTCTTGAGCAATCATCCCCATGTCATTACCGCACCTTAAAAAAACACACGTCATCGTCCAACATGTTAATCCGGACACCAAACGAATTCTGAAATCCCTTTTTAGTGCAGGACTGGAAGCGTGCAATCCTGCTCGAGCCATCGCAGATACCCTCCGTCTCCATAAGAACCGACTTCAGGTTCAAGATTTCCACTACGACCTCACGCACTTTGGTCGC
>JACDDF010000257.1 GCA_013817135.1 Nitrospirales bacterium | reverse complement strand
GTGGATGGGGGTGTTTATCATTCTTTGTGCGGCAGCGATGAAACATCTCCATGTGTAACTAATTGTTTTTACATTGAATTTTGCATGGCGTAGTTTTACAGTATTTTCCCCTGCTTCAAGCTTCTGAATCCTTTCATGAATTGAACTCACCAGTGGGAATGGCTGGTTGACCACAAAAAAGCCTAACCTTTTCGAATACCCGTCATAGTTGATACCAAATAGCAAAGAATTCGTATGGATCCATTTCTCATAAATGATCCAACTGCAGGAAAGATCCTCCTCGATAAATTACCGTGTGGCTGAGGTAAAAACCTTGGCCTTAATGAAGTTTTATCACCTGATAGTTGACTGGGTGGCTTTATCCAGGCTATCACTGGGCGGGTTCTTTCGATAAATCGTCCTGTTGATCTGGTAGACGACCGGACGCCTGAAAACTAATTTTTGGCTACCAGTTTGCTCACCCTATTAAGTAATTTGCTGTCCAATGGCTCGATCTTCCCGTTCTCGCACCCCTCGCTCCCGCACCAGACCATCTCTGGAATCGCCACTATTTCCCTCGGATCTGCCTGTCGAAGTTCCCTTGGAACCACCCCCACATAGACCATTGGTAGCCCTGGTGGGACGGCCGAATGTAGGAAAATCCACGCTGTTCAATCGGATTGTCGGCCATCGTACGGCAATTGTAGATGATGTTTCAGGGGTCACTCGGGATAGAAACACGGCAGAGTGCGATTATCAAAATCGGATATTCACGTTGGTCGACACCGGTGGGCTGGATTTAACCACCGCCGATGTAATTGTGGAACAGATCAAATTTCAATCCCAAGCGGCAATTGAGGAGGCTGATCTGATTATTGCTGTCATGGATGGCCGGGTGGGGTTGTCTCCGCTGGATGCCGATCTTGTTAAGCTATTGCGACCAGTGACCAAGCCGGTTTTTCTGGCGGTCAACAAGATTGATACTCCTCAGGCTGAACCGCTCTTGGCCGATTTCTACAAATTAGGGGTAAAGGAGATTTTCCCTATTTCGGCTGAGGGAGGATTGGGGGTGGATGAACTACTGGAAGCCCTTTTGCCCTTTCTTCCTCAAGCCCCGGAGAATGAGGTCCCAAAAGAGATCCCAAGGATCGCGGTGGTGGGCCGACCCAATGTGGGGAAATCGACGTTGGTCAATGCCATTCTCGGTGAACAACGACTCATTGTCAGCGATATTCCAGGAACGACCCGCGATCCAATTGATTCAATGGTCAGTCTTCATGGACGACGGTATATCTTTACAGATACGGCAGGTCTCCGACGAAGGGGGCGGATTGAGCGTGGAATTGAAGGCTATAGTGTCGTGCGCGCCATTCGTGCGTTGGGCCGGTCTGATGTTGCCGTGCTGGTTTTGGATGGGGTAGAAGGAGTCACAGAGCAAGATACGAAAATCGCCGGCTTAATCAGTAAGCAAGGGCGAGGCTGTATCATCCTCGTGAACAAATGGGACTTGCGGGCTGAGGATCGTGAGGCGTACCCCGCCTATAATCTTGAATTAGCTCGGCGGTTTCCATTTTTTACCTATGTACCGGTTGTCTTTGGTGCCGCAATTCAACCGGAAACGCTCACGCGAATCTTTCCTAAAATTGATCAGGTTGTGGCAGATTTTTCCAAGCGTATTCAGACCCGTAAGCTGAACCTATTTGTGCAGGAACTCCTGGAAAAAAATCCCATGACGTTGGTCCGAGGCAACCCGAAAAAATCCGTATTTATCACTCAGGTGGCGACGAAGCCGCCTACCTTTGCGTTATTTGTTAAATCCGCACCAAAAGTTCCAGCCTCCTACCTCCGTTATTTAGAAAACTCCATCAGGACGGAATATGGTTTTGAGGGAATTCCGCTCCGGATATTGTTGCGCAGTCAATGAAGAGTTTTTGCAATCGCTCAAGATCTCTGCTGGACACTATCGTATAGTTTTAAGGCCGAGAAATTTTTGAACTTACGCCATTCCTGCAGTACAATTTGAAGCATGAATCGCTTGGTTTGGATGGGTGTCCTGATCCTCATGAACGTCTTGGTCATCTCAGGCTTAGCCGCTTCCTATGAGTCAAGGACTGTTGGTGTGCAACCAGAATGGGAGCAGGGGCGGGATCTCTATCGTATTCATTGCCTGGAATGTCATGGGGCGGAAGGACGGGGGGATGGTCCACGAGCGGCCCTCTTGGCCCCTCGCCCGGGTAATTTAGTCTCGGCAGCAACCTCAATCAAAACTGATGAAGAACTCCTCGAGATTCTTGCTAAGGGAGTTCCCAGGACGGCCATGAGTGGCTGGAGTCATCAATTGTCGGACGATGAACGGCGTCATGTCCTCGCCTATATTCGAACCCTCGTGCATTTTCAAGACCCACCATCACCTCAGCTTCCTTCTTCTGGATCTTAGCCTGTTGTCGGCTTGACGCGGGTCTTGGATTTCCCCGGTCGCATCCGACTCAAGTGTTCGAAGTAGTGGACGAAGGCTTGTATCCCCCCTGAAGCTTGTCCCCAATCGAAATATTCATTGGGGGCATGGTAGCCATGTTCAGGCAGGCTGAGACCCATAAACAGAATCGGGACCTTCCAGGCGCGTTGTAACACCGCAATGGCCCCGATAGATCCACCTTCCCGCACAAACACCGGTCGGCGTCCAAAGCCCTGGGCTACCGCCTCTTGCAGCGCCTCCGCATAGGGGCCATCGGAAATTCCACGATAGGGTTCCAGTTCTCCATCATTAATCACCTCAATATCAGGATTGCGGGCACGAAGGTGTTTTTTCAGGAGTCGGAAAATTTTTGAGGGATGTTGATTCGGAACTAATCGCATACTCACTTTGAGTTCGCCCCAGGCCGGCACAATGGTTTTAACGCCTGGGCCCATGTGCCCACCCGTTAATCCATGCACTTCAAATGTGGGGGAGGCCCAGATCCGTTTGAGTAAATCTTGAGGATCGGAGGTTCGAAGCGATCGCAGTTGGTAGGCCTCTTTAAAAAGGCGAACCTGAAATCCTGATGCCAGAAAATTTTTCATTTCGGTGCGAGTGGGCGGGACGACATCATCGTAGAATCCCGGGATTTTCACACGTCCGGTTTTTGCGTCCAAGCAGGAATAGGCGGCGTCACATAATTCGGCCAAGGGATTGCGCGCCCCGCCGCCCGTGAGCCCGGAATGAACATCGGTTTCCCCTGTGCGAAGCACCAACTTGGCGATCAACAAACCGCGAAGCCCACAGGAGAGGGCCGGGCGATCCTTCGCCACCCAAATCGTATCAGACACCAGTACTGAATCGGACGGTGGAACGGCTCTACGGTTCTGAAGGACCTCGGAAAAATTCGGGCTGGCAATTTCTTCTTCCAATTCCCAGAGGACCCGAATATTCAAGGGAATACCGGCTTCTCTTGCGAATCTGGCAGCAAACAGGGCGGTTAACGCCGGGCCTTTATCATCCGTTGCCCCACGGCCACAGTAACGATCACCATCTTTTTTAAAGGTAAAGGGAGGCTGACGCCATTCCGGTTCCAGTGCTGGCTGGACATCTAGATGATTGTAAATGGTCAGGCTGGGGTATTGTCGCCCGGCCACCCATTCTCCAGACACGCTTGGGTAACCCTTGGTATTCACGATGGAAGCCTTGGCTCCAAATCGTTCCAGGTATTGAACGGCTAATTGTGCCATTCGGTGCATATCGGGAGCATGTTCAGGGTCTGAACTTACTGATGGCACTTCCACCATCTGCCCCAAAAGGTCTTCAAAGTTGGGGCGCTGATCTTGAATGTAGGTGCGTAATTGGGCTTGATAGTCACTCATGAGATGACCGTTCCTTTTCGTGAGTAGGCTGAGAGTGCAAGCAGGGAAGCGATGGTGGGGAATACGGGTGATGTTCCGTGAACAACCACTGCAGGGGCAAGGCTAGCATGTCTGTCATCCAACGGAAAACGGCACCGGAGCAAAAGTTACAATGAAAATAGCCAAGGCCGCCCAGGCGACCCACCGGCGGTGTTTGCCCAAAACGGTGTCAGGGTCAATTACCGGCGGGTGGGCTATGCCGACAAGGCTAGCCAGACCGACCCAGAGAATCCACCCCGGCCAACCCGTGAGACCCAAATAAATGAGGATGGGAATCGTGGCCAATGCCAGTGAGCGTTGTCGACGACCTAATACCGCAAAGGCCACATGCCCTCCGTCCAATTGCCCCAAAGGTAATAAATTAATCGCGGTGACGAAAAACCCGAACCACGCGGCAAAAGCAATCGGATGGAGCACAATATCGTGCGTGGGTGGAATCGGGCCAAACATGAGCCAGGCGAACCATTGCAGCAGGAGAGGTTCGCCCAACTGTAACCCATACGTTTGGGATCGGGGGACGATATGAGAGAAAGAGAGTCCGATAATAATGGCGACGACCGCGGCGATAAATCCGGCAATGGGACCTGCAACGCCAATATCAAAAAGTGCGCGACGATTCATGATTGCCGATCGCATGCGAATTACCGCCCCAAAGGTACCAATGAAGTGTGGAGGTCCTGGAATGAACAGCGGTAAGGACGCGGGTACCCGATGAATGCGGGAGAGGAGGTAGTGCCCGAATTCATGGGTGACGAGGATTCCTAAAAGGGTTGCGGCAAAGGGGATCCCATTGACTAACGAGCCAGGATAGCGCATTAAAAAATCCCAGGCCCCGTTGACGGGTTTCATATTAACCTGAAATGCTCCTGCCCAGAGTGTGGTGAATACGGTGAGGCCAAAGAGCAAGATAGGAAGTCCCCATTGAGAAAAGGCGCTGGGAGTCGGAGGAA
>JACDDF010000256.1 GCA_013817135.1 Nitrospirales bacterium | reverse complement strand
GGCCTGACCCATTCCAGCTTCCGTAATGTTGAGTGAATGTCACACTGAGTTGGGATGTGGCTGAGGGCTCAAACGTCAGTTTAGCCAGTCCGTTGTACCGGGTATTGCGATTGACAAAATCGTATGGCCCATCAGTGTAATAAAATTCTCCCGCGAAAAGAGTGCGGAATCTATCGTGAGTGGGAGAGGTCATGAACAGATATCGTTGAGTATTGAAACTCCCTCCGGCTGCCTGAAGAACGGTATCGGGAACCGACTCACGGGTGACATAATTGGCTGCGCCTGCGGTCGCAAAATCACCATATTCCACATGATAGGGTCCTTTTTTTACAGTAATTTCCTCAATGGTTTCCGGGATAATGAAATTAATGTCCGCGTATCCCTGCCCATGAGCATGGCTGCGCATATTGATGGGCATTCCATCCACATGAAGGGCCAGGTCAGCGCCATGATCCGCATCAAACCCCCGCAAAAGAAACTGATCCGCCTTTCCTGCTCCCCCGGAATGTTCCAAGGTAATAAGGCCGGGAGCCAAACGAAGCAAATCCGCAGGCCGGCCCTGGGGTTGAAGCAGGATATCCTTATTTGGAATGATTCGATTAGAAGAAGCCGCAATAGGGCGTTCTCCGAGGACCTGAACTTCCTCTAAAACCGTGACCTCTTCTTGGTCATGGCCTGATGCCAAACCGGTCCATAAGAGGCTGAAGAGAACACAGGCCCAGAGAAATACCACAAGCGTGTGAAGGTGCCGCATAACCATCGAATTGGTAAAGAAGAAATGAGCGAGGGAGCGAGTGCTAAATCTATAGGTAACACGAAAAATTAATTAGTGGCACGACTTTTAGCAAGGTCCGGTGAAAATGTCAATTCAAAATCGTGCGGTAAGGTTAATGAGAGAGGAGGCATGGGGAGGATAGGAAGCCATGCTGTGTGGAAGAGATGCCTTGAGATATGGAATGAGCGCTATTTCACGGCCTTTCCGGTGGTAGTCATGGTGAGTTGTCCATGCTTGACCCCTTTGGTTTTAATCAGCAGATTGGCTAAATCGACGAGAGCTGAACTTCGCCCTCTGACCACAATGACTTCCAGACAATGGTCGTGATCCAAATGCACATGCAGATTCGAAACAATTTGCTTCCCGTATTCATGCTGATGGTGCGTTAATTGTTGCAGCACATCTGATTGGTGATGGTCATACACCAGGGTAATGGTGCCGACGGTCTCTTTATTTCCGCCCCATTCTTCCCCTACAAGTTGATTGCGGATGAGGTCTCGAATTGCCTCAGAGCGATTCTGGTAACCCTTCCGGTTGATGTGTTGATCAAAGGCGGCAAGTAGTGTTTCTTCAAGAGAAACCCCAAAGCGGACCAATTGACTCATTGTCATGTTCCTTCCAGTTTGGTTTTGGCTGTCCCCTATCCTATGGTCTTCTATTGAAAAAGACAATTGATGGGCCTTACAAGAAGGTTTGTCCGAACAACATGGATGCCGGTTGGCCTAAAACCGTTGCGGATTTGAAGTCGCCTCAAGGAGGGTGAAGAGTGTGAATGCGTGAGAAGTTAATGATTAATCCCAGAGTGACGATCCTGAAGACAATGCCATCAGAACACCGAGAATGGTCGTCATCACACCCACGCAGGCCTGGAGCCCGTTATGGAGCCATGTCAGAGATCGAGCCGAATACCAAAAGGGGATAGCCATGATCAAGGACAGGAGGCCCATGCCGATGGTCGATCCTACACCAAAAAGAAGGATATATATGATGGCCTGGCTCGCTGAAAGGGTGGTGTTCAAGGTTACCAGGATCAGTGCGGCTGATCCGGCCATCCCGTGCATCAGGCCAACCAGTAATGCCCGATAAGGAAAGCCATGGGCATGATCATGGGAAGTATTGTCAGGGTGTGCAGGTTCGGTATGCCCATGCGCATGAAAGTGGGGTAGTCGATCCGGATGTTGGTGAATATGAAAATGAATCCGGTTTTTTCGCATCAGTCGGAACACGTCGATTCCCAACCCGACCAACATCATACCCACCATGAGTTCCAAACCATGTGCGAATTGTTCGGGAATGATGCTTCCCAGCATCAAGACCAGCGAACTGAAGATCAACAACGTCAACGTATGCCCCACCAGACCATGCCCTGTTTGACCGTCTGGGCGAATGATTCGCTTCGGGTGCCAAAAATGCTACGGCCGCGGCATGGTCTGCCTCACAGGCATGTCGCATCCCCATTAAAAATCCTAATCCGAGAATACTGAGCATCATAATCCTTTGTGAGCCTGGACGGTTAGTCAATGTTGTTGAATCCATTGGGACCACGCTGCCACACTCTCACCAGAAATTGGCAGGACTTACCCCTCGTAGTTACCATGCTTATAAAGCATAAGCGTGGGCTCCATGTTAATTGATACGTACGGCAACAAGTCAATTTTAGGCATCAATAGCAGGACTACCGACTGGAACATATGTGAATATCCCTCATTGGCTCATCCAGTTCGAGCAGCCTCACGTGGTACGCATTTCGATAATCAGAGTCTGGAAAAACGAAGGTAGATGCCTCGTCCTTGTGCAGAGATCGTTATTTGCCCAAAACCCGGTCGAGATTGAAGGCGGCACTGATGAGGGCGAGGTGAGTAAAGGCTTGCGGAAAATTGCCCAGGGCCTCACCGTGATGCCCGGTTTCCTCAGCATAGAGTCCCAGGTGGTTGGCATATCCGAGCATTTGCTCAAACACAAGACGGGCTTCTTCCAAGCGCTGCCGGTCTACCTGCCCTGCGCGGGTCATGGCTTCCACGAGCCAAAACGTACAAAGATTGAACGTGCCTTCCTCTCCGTCCAGTCCGTCCTGAATTTCTGATAAATTATACCGATAGACCAGTCCGTTGGAGACCAGGCCTCCTTGTTCCGGCTTCTGGTTGATGGCATCCAGGGTCTTGAGCATTCGGGGATCGGTAGGGGAGACAAAAAATACTAGGGGCATCACTAAATTCGCTGCATCCAACGAAGTGCTTCCATATCGCTGAACAAAGGCTTGTCGTTCTGAATCCCATCCCTTGGCCATGATTTCTTCATAGATGGTATCCCGGGTCTTTAACCAACGCTCGCGATCGGCCGGGAAAGACCTTTTTTCGGCCAGGCGCAGTCCCCGGTCCAAGGCCACCCAACACATCAACTTTGAATACACAAAATGTTGCTGGCCCCCTCGCACTTCCCAGATGCCTTCGTCCGTGCGGTGCCAGTTGTCGCAGACCCAGTTGATCATCCGCCGAAGGTGTGTCCACAGATCATAAGAAATGGGTGTGCCGTATTTATTATAGAGATACACGGAATCCATTAATTCCCCGTAAATATCGAGTTGGAGTTGGTTGTAAGCACCATTTCCCACCCGAACAGGACGGGAACCACGGTATCCCTCGAGATGATCCAAGACTTCTTCCGTGATTTGATGGCGTCCGTCAATGCTATACATAAGTTGCAGCGATCCGTCCGGCTTGATTTCATGACACCGGGCTTCCAGCCATTGCATAAAGGCCGTGGCTTCATCCGTAAACCCAATGCGCAACAAGCCGTATAAGGTAAAGGCCGCATCCCGAATCCAGGTATAGCGGTAATCCCAGTTCCGAACACCGCCGATCTCCTCGGGAAGGCTGCAGGTGGGGGCCGCTACAATGGCTCCGGTCGGTTGAAACGTCAATAATTTGAGGACGAGAGCTGAGCGGTATACCATTTCCCGCCATCGGCCGGTATAGGTGCATTTCGATAGCCAACTTCGCCAATACTTGACCGTCTGTTTAAATAAATCTTCCGCTTGTATTTCCGGACACGAGGAGGAATGTTGGGTGTGACCGGATTCCATGGCTTGCAAACAAAAGTCGACTTCTTCACCTTCTTGAAGAGTGAATTCGGTGACGATCATGTTGTCGTCTTGGGTAAGGGGAATGGTGGATCCAAGCCGGAGAGCCAGGGAAGGGGAGTGGAAATGGGCCCCGTCCGGGTTCAGCGTCAGGCTATGGGCATCGCGGCCGTAATTAAATGCCGGACGGCATTCGAGCCGAAAAGTGACAGGTCCCCGGAGAGCCTGCACTCTGCGAATCAAACCATGCCAGGCACAATCGGAGGAACGAAAACCGACCGGCATAAAATCGATTACTCGTCCGATTCCGGCTGATGTCAAAAAGCGGGTCACCAGCACATTGGTGTCGGGCCAATAATATTGTTTGGATTTGACCCCGTCGGGAACAGGAGCAATCTTGAACCGGCCTCCCTTGGCATCATCCAGGATGGCGCAGAACACACTAGGAGAGTCGAAATGGGGAAAGCAGAACCAATCGATGGATCCGTTCATGCCGACCAGCGCGGTGGTCTGCATATTTCCGATCAGGCCGTAATTTTCAATGGGCTGATAGGGCATATTTTTCTTGTCGACTCAAAAACGCTGAGCAATGATGAACAATCGAATGGGCACAACTGCTGTCCGAAGGTCAACAACCTGTGGCACAAGGGCCTTGTGAAGGCTCGTATGTGCCGCAATCAGGTGAGTTTTCTATTTATACCTTGATAGCTCAAATAAGGCTAGTCCAAATCATCATATTCTGAGTCTGTGCAGGCGCTCGTTGGTTCGTGGAGCAATCATCGCTTTTGCGCCGGGCTTTATTCATTCATCACCATATGGCGTTCTGCGTTGGCTCTGGGTGTATTGAATGGCGTACCACGGATGATGAGAAGGTGCTTGATGAGCTGTTTCACAAAGACGAAGATGATCAGAGCCTATCCGGTCCATTTCTTATGGGACAGGCGTGGAAGAGAGG
>JACDDF010000255.1:2439-4823 GCA_013817135.1 Nitrospirales bacterium | reverse complement strand
GGATGAACTGACGGTCATTAATATGGATCCAGTGGAACATGATAATCAGGGATATGAGACTGCTCGTGATCGTGGTGCGAGGGTCTTGTTTAATCGCCCTCTTCCAATGAATCCATTTCATAAAGTACTGGATTTGGTCAATAGGCATGATCATTTACCTGGCAAGCCAATGATCGAACAAATTCATTTGAAGAAGGATCGGAATATCTTTGTGATGCAATGCGGATTTCACCCTTATATGTTTTCTTGGGGGGTGGTGGTTGACAATCCCTATTATGCGATTACCACCGAGGATGGCCGATTTGAGATATCCGATATTCCACCAGGAAGCTATACGTTATCGGTCTGGCATGCCGGAATGAAGAAGTACTTAAACCGTGAGGTGACGATTGAACCGAATGGGACAACTTCTGTGAATTTTGAATATCAGTCACCCGTGGGTCGCCGCAGTGTTCATGAAATTCAAGACAACCCCCACTTTGGATTGGGACTCTTAGGGGAAGAAGTCATCATTCCTTCACTTCGTCTTCAACATCCCTCATGACAAACACCTTGAAAAGATCATCATCTAGGTTAGGAGGACAGTCCTGTTTTTGAGAACCGGAAACTCTTGAGCTGAGTCGTTTCTTTTCATCTGTTTTTAGACAGCTGGATTCTTGCCAGCGCGTAGTTTTCTTATGGCGGCAAATCTTCCCTGCTAATATCCTGGAGGAGAACAAGTATGCTGAAATGCCAACTCTCCTAGTACCGGGGGGATTGGAAAAGTCCACCAGCAGCGTTCCCTGCTTTCCCGGGAACGGCTTCACGTCTAAGCGCTGAAGCGTTTCGACGCGCAAGCCCGCAGGCAGGTCGCCGCTTGGTCGTGCTCACATACTCTTCCGTATGCTCCGCTTGCCCAAACGGCTGCGGCCTTTCCTTCGAGAAGCTGGGGTTGAGGAAGATCGACTAGCATCTGCCGCACTGCGGACAGACTTCTTGAGAACTTTCCCACCCACACCACAAACGTGGAAGCCTAGCCTCTTTGGGGGGAGATTATTAGTACCCGCTCCTCAAATTTTCCCTAATTTTCTTTCGAGTGCCGCATTCTCGCAATAAAGATACCTAAGGCCAAAAAGGGCTCAATGAAAACCCACATGACATGATTTGTCATACTTCTCAACTTGCCTCTATTTGGAGCGAATATGAACGAGGCAAATTGTGTGGTATCGCACAAAATGCATGAGTAAGGAAATGATGAGATCCGCGTTTTCCCCCTAAATCCTTATTGATCAAACCTTATTGTGCCTGCTCAACCTTTCAAACATCTGGTATGGATCTTGATCATTGGTGAGTTACCTACATAATGGTCGGAGTTGTTAATGGATGTTGGACTATTTGACCAAGGGAATACCTGTCAGGGAGCGTCAGCGCCTGTATGGATTATCACTCAGGAGTATGGATACGGATCGAAGGCACGCCAGATAAAAATGAGAAAATGACTGCCCGTGATTTGAGGATTTGGCAATCATAAAGCGGAGTGAAAAATCTGGTGTTCCTTTGAATGCTTTTTTAAGGATTGAACTTGCGAGAAGTCTAGGAATCAGGATGATAAGAGGAAAAGAGCTTGAGGGGCTCAGCAAGGGAGGGCTACCCATGACTCGATTGTTACCCGCTGGCCTTCAAGCGGTTCTGCTCCTAGGAATATTGGTCAAAGTGGGATGTCATGGGACCAGTCCTCTTATTAATCTTCATGATTCTGCCCCTTCCCCAGATCCACAGTTCATGGTCGCCCAGTATTATCGGCAAGCGGTCTTTATGGTGAAAAATGCACAAGATGTGGATCTTAAGGCCAAACGATATGCCCGACTCTTTGGCCCTGACTCGAAATGGGTCACAAGCGCCAAGTTTTTGGAGAAATATTATGAAAAGGAATCGCTGGAACAAGAACGGTTAGCCATTCTGCATGCTGAATTGGGCAAGGCACATTTTCACTCTGCAAGTCTTGAAATCCGCTAAGCATAAGGGATGGGGAATGATAAGGAGAATACCGTGAAACCTCTTCATTGGATTCTACGATGGTAGAGGACGAGAAGAAAAGATCAGCCGGACCTGTGCTCCTGGGGAGGGTCTCTCATGAAGCGGGCATTATCAACGGGCATTCAAGGGATCCTACTATCAGGACTATTGGTCTGTGTGGGATGCCAGGGGCCTGACACTCTTCTTGATTTCAATAGTCTTGACCCTTCCCAAGATCAACAGTTTATTGCCGACCAGTATCTTCGGCAGGCCGCTCTCATGAAACAAAAAGCCGAAGACTTGAAGATTAAGGCCGAACGATATGCCCAACTTTTTGGCCCTGACTCGGAATGGGCGACAAGCGCAAGATTATTGGGCCAATTCTATGA